>NZ_JBFUCI010000333.1:0-7296 GCF_056405335.1 Variovorax sp. P1_H12_2 | reverse complement strand
ATCTGGCGCTGGCGATCCCCGACGATCTGGTGCAGACGGCCGAAGCGCTGCGCCGGCTGGTGCAGGCGCTCGAAGAACGCCGGCACCTGGCCGGCGATGCCGGCGTCCGCTTGCCGATCGCGCAGCCCTATCGCTTCGAGGACTGCGGCTGGGTCGCCAACCGCTGGTGCGAACTGTTGCCCATGCAGACCGAACTCAGGCAGCGCCTGATGGCGCTCGACAGCCCGCTGATGCGCCTCGAACTGGTCAGCGATCTGCTCGCACGGGCCGGCATCGCGACCTAACCGCTACCAATTCGATAGCATCGAAGGCAGTCCAGGCGCGTGTCGGGCGATGGTCCTTCAGGAGCCGAGGGCGGTTAAAATGGCGGGTTGCGTGCTTTCGCACGCCCTCCTTCCCCCCRCTCCCCAGTGCCCATGTCCGACCACCCGACTCCTTCCGTTCCCGTGCCCGCCGCGGCCGCCGCCACCGACGACAACCAGCTGATCGCCGAACGGCGCGAGAAGCTCAAAGCCCTGCGCGCGGCGCAGGCCGACGGCAAGGGGGTCGCATTCCCGAACGACTTCAAGCCCGCCGACCGCGCGGCCACCCTGCTCGCGGCCCATGGCGAGACCGCGGCCGAAGTGCTGGACGCCACGCCGGTCCCGGTCAGCGTGGCCGGCCGCATGATGCTCAAGCGGGTGATGGGCAAGGCCAGCTTCGCGACCCTGCAGGACGCCACCGGCCGAATCCAGCTCTATGTGACGCGCGACGGGGTCGGCGAAGAGGCGTATGCCGAGTTCAAGCACTGGGACCTCGGCGACATCGTCGGCGCCGAAGGCACGGCCTTCAAGACCAAGACCGGCGAACTGTCGGTCAAGGTGAGCAAGCTGCGCCTGCTGACCAAGAGCCTGCGCCCGCTGCCCGACAAGTTCCACGGCATGGCCGACCAGGAGCAGAAGTACCGCCAGCGCTACGTCGACCTGATCACCGACGCCGCGGCGCGCGATCGCTTCATGGCGCGCAGCCGCGCGGTGAGCGCGCTGCGCGAATTCATGGTGGCCAACGACTTCCTCGAGGTCGAGACGCCGATGCTGCATCCGATCCCGGGCGGCGCCAATGCCAAGCCGTTCAAGACGCATCACAACGCGCTCGACCAGGAGATGTTCCTGCGCATCGCGCCCGAGCTCTATCTCAAGCGGCTGATCGTCGGCGGCTTCGAGCGCGTGTTCGAGATCAACCGCAGCTACCGCAACGAAGGCATCTCGGTCCGGCACAACCCGGAGTTCACGATGATGGAGTTCTACGCGGCCTACTGGAACTACCGCGACCTGATGGACTTCACCGAGACGCTGATCCGCACCATCGCCGACAAGGCGGTGGGCAGCCAGCAGCTGAGCTACCAGGGCCAGGCCGTCGACCTCGCCCAGCCCTTCGAGCGGCTCACGATCCGCGAGGCGATCGTCAAGCACACGGAAGCCGGCGCCAGCGTCGACGACGCCGCCTGGCTCGTCAACGCGCTGCGCAAGATCGGCCTCAGCGAAGAGAAGGACAAGCTCTCGCAACGCAGCCTGGCGAGCCTGCAGGTCATGTATTTCGAGGAAACGGTGGAAGAGAAGCTCTGGCAGCCGACCTTCATCATGGAGCACCCGACCGAGATCTCACCGCTGGCGCGCGCCAACGACGAGCGCCCCGAAGTGACCGAGCGCTTCGAGCTCTACATCACGGGCCGCGAGTTCGGCAATGGCTTCAGCGAGCTCAACGATGCCGAGGACCAGGCCGCACGCTTCAACGCGCAGGTCGCGGCCAAGGACAGCGGTGACGACGAAGCCATGTTCTACGACCACGACTTCGTGCGCGCGCTCGAATACGGCATGCCGCCCACCGGCGGCTGCGGCATCGGCATCGACCGCCTGATGATGCTGCTGACCGATTCGCCGAGCATCCGCGACGTGATCCTGTTCCCGGCCTTGCGTCGCGAATCTTGAGCAAGCGCGCACCTGCGATCGGGATCGACTTCGGAACGTCGAATTCCGCAGCCGCCTTCGTGGCGGAAGACGGCCTTGCACGMCCGCTGCTGCTGGAGGGCTCGGCCACCGCGATCCCGACCGCGATCTTCTTCAATTCCGAGGACCGCAGCACGCATTTCGGCCGCGAGGCGATGGCGCTCTACCTGGCGGGCACCGAGGGCCGGCTGATGCGCTCGCTCAAGAGCATCCTGGGCAGCGCGCTGATGCAGGAGCCGACCGAGATCGACAACCAGCTGGTCAGCTTCGAGGACATCATCACGCTGTTCCTGTCGGAACTCGGCACCCGCGCACGCGCCCAGCTCGGCGCCCAACCCGGCCGGGTCGTGGTCGGCCGGCCGATCCGCTTCGACGACGAAGACGACAAGCGCGATGCCCTGGCCGAAGCCACCCTGCGCCGCGCTGCGGAGAACGCCGGGCTCGGCGAGGTCACGTTCCAGTACGAGCCGATCGCGGCCGCCTTCGACTTCGAGCGCCGCGTGACGCGTGAATCGCTGGTGCTGATCGTCGACATCGGCGGCGGCACCTCCGACTTCACGGTCGTGCGGCTCGGCCCCGAACGCATGCAGGACCCCGATCGCGCCGGCGACGTGCTGGCCACGACCGGCGTCCACATCGGCGGCACCGACTACGACCAGCGCCTGAGCCTGGCCTGCGCGATGCCGCACCTGGGCTTCCGCCACCACGGCCCCCAGGGCCGCGAAGTGCCGAGCCGGCCCTTCTTCGACCTCTCGACCTGGCACCTGATCAACTGGCTGCAGACGCCGAAGTCGATCCGCCAGGTGCAGGAGCTGCGCAGCAGCTACCTCGACACGCGGCTGCACGATCGCCTCATCCGCGTGCTCGTCAATCGCGAGGGCCACCGCGTGGCCAGCGAGGTCGAGGCGGCGAAGATCCGCAGTTCGATGACCCACGACGAGGTGGCGATCGACCTCTCCTGCGCCGAACCGGGCCTGGCGGCCGCGCTGACGGCCGGCGACATGGAACGGCACCTGGCAGCACTGCTCGACAGCGTGGTGGCCTGCGCCGGCGATTGCGTCCGGCGCGCCGGCCTCGAGGCCGGCGACCTCGACGCCATCTACCTGACGGGCGGTTCGTCGGCGCTGCGCCCTTTCCAGAGCGCACTGCGCCGCGCCTTCCCGGGCATCGATCTCATCGAAGGCGACCTTTTCGGCGGCGTGGCTGCCGGTCTGGCCTACTCCGCTGCCACCGCCGCGGGCACGCGGACGCCGCAGCCCGCATGAAGTACCTCGCCGCGTACCCCGCGGCACTGCGCGCGCAGGTCGAACAGATGGTCGCCGAGGGCCGGCTCGGCGACTGGCTGCTGAAGCGCTACGGCGCCATGCACGCGATTCGGACCGACCGCGCGCTGTACGACTACGTGATCGACCTCAAGAGCGAGTTCCTGCGCAACGCCGAGCCGCTGTCCAAGGTGGCCTTCGACAACAAGCTGCACGTGATCCGGAACGCGCTCGGCACCCACACGACCGTTTCGCGCGTGCAGGGCGGCAAACTGAAGGCCAAGCGCGAGATCCGCGTGGCGAGCCTGTTCAAGGAAGTGCCGATCGAGTGGCTGCGCATGATCGTCGTGCACGAACTGGCGCACATGAAGGAGCGCGAGCACGACAAGGCTTTCTACAAGCTGTGCGCCCACATGGAGCCGGACTACCACCAGTTCGAGTTCGACCTGCGGCTGTACCTGACGCATCTGGACGGCGGCGGCGGCCGGCTGTGGACGCCATCGGCCTGAAGACTACGCGCGCGGCAGCATACCCAGCGCTTGCCGGTAGGCGGACGACGCCCTGAGCGCCGTCCAGTCGAGCGGAGCCCCGCGCGGCAGGAGGCTGCGCCGGCGCGTTTCGCTGGCCGATTCCGGCTTCCAGCGCCCGCCGCGCCGCGCTTCGGCGAAACCATCGAGCAGCTCGTCGAGCGCGGCTCCTTCGCCGATGCTCTGGTTGCACAGCAGCGCGAGATCGCAGCCCGCATCCAGCGCGGCGAGGGCCGCATCGGTGTAGCTCAACAACCGGCCGTCGATACGGCGCGCGGCCTCCATGCTGAGGTCGTCGCTGAACACTGCACCGTCGAAACCGAGCTTGCCGCGCAGGATCTGCCGCAGCCATTTCGACGAGAAGCCGGCCGGACGGACATCGACCTTCGGGTAGATCACGTGCGCCGGCATCACGGCGGCGAGCGTGCCCGTGAGCCAGTCGTAGGGCCGCGCGTCGTCCGCCAGGATGGCCTTGAGGCTGCGCCGGTCCATGGGAATCGCCACATGCGAATCGGCCTTGACGAAGCCGTGTCCCGGGAAATGCTTGCCGCAGTTGGCCATGCCGGCCTGCAGCAGGCCGTGCATCACGCTGCGCGCCAGCAGCGCGACCACGCGCGGGTCGCGGTGAAAGCTGCGGTCGCCGATCACGCTGCTTTCGCCGTAGTCCAGGTCGAGCACCGGGGCGAAGCTGAAGTCGATGCCGCAGGCGCGCAGCTCGCTGGCCAGCACGTGGCCACAGGCGACCGCCGCCTGGGTGGCGCGCAGGGCATCGGTCATCCACCACTCGCCCAGCGCGCGCATGGACGGCAGCCGCGTGAAGCCGTCGGTCCTGAAGCGCTGCACGCGGCCGCCTTCGTGGTCCACGCAGATCAGGATGTCGGGCCTGAGCGCCTTGATCTCGGCGTTCAGCGCCGTCATCTGTCGCCGATCCTGCCAGTTGCGCGTGAAATGGATCACGCCCCCCACCAGCGGATCGGCCAGCCGGCGGCGATCGGCGGCATTCAGTTCGGCCCCCGCGACATCGATGATCAACGGGGCGTGCGAGTTGTTGTCAGTCATTCGTTGCGTTCGACCACGACGAAGCTCGCCGCATAGTCGGTTTCGTCGGTCACGGTCACATGGGCGCGCAGGCCCTGGGCCTCGAACCATTCCTTCAGGCCGCCGTGCAGGACGATCACGGGCTTGCCGCTCTTTTCGTTCGCGATCTCGCACAGCCGCCAGCTCATCGGCATCCGCATGCCCGTGCCGATCGCCTTGCTGAAGGCCTCCTTGGCCGAGAAGCGGGTGGCCAGGTAGCGCAGGCCGCGCTTGGGCCAGCGCGCGCTGCGGGCCTGCCAGATCGCGAACTCGGCATCGCTCAACACCTTTTGCGCAAAGCGCTCGCCCTGGCGCTCGAAGGTGGCGGCGACGCGACGGATGTCGCAGATGTCGGTGCCGATGCCGTAGATCACCGGGCTTCTTCGATGCGGCGCAGGTATTCGCGCGTGGCTGCGGAATAGCCGAGCTCCAGGGCATCGGAAACGAAGGCATGGCCGATCGACACCTCGCGCACGCCCGGCACCGCCCTCAGGAAATCGCTCAGGTTGTCGCGGCTCAGGTCGTGCCCGGCATTGACTTCGAGCCCGGCCGCCTGCGCGGCGCGCGCCGCTTCCGCGTAGAGCTGCAACACGGGGCCCGCCTTGGAGGTGTCGCGCGAAGCTGCATAGCCCTCGGTGTAGAGCTCCACGCGATCGGCGCCGACCGCCTTGACGGCCGCCATCATCTCCGGCGCCGGGTCCATGAAGAGGCTCACGCGCACGCCCAGCGCCCGGGCCTCGGCGATCAGCGGCCTCAAGCGTTCGGCGTCCTCCGGAAAGCTCCAGCCGTGGTCGCTGGTGGATTGGGTCTCGCTGTCGGGCACGAAGGTGGCCTGGTGCGGACGCAGTTCGCGCACGAACTCCATCAGGTTGTGGAAGGGGTTGCCCTCGATATTGAACTCGGCCTCCGGCCAGTCCCTGTGCAGCAGCCCCGACAGGTCACGCACGTCCTGCGGCCGGATGTGGCGCTCGTCGGGCCGCGGGTGCACCGTGATGCCGTGCGCACCGGCGTCCAGGCACGTTGCGGCAGCGAACAGCACGCTGGGGATGCCGAGCTGGCGCGTGTTGCGCACCAGCGCGACCTTGTTGAGATTGACCGACAGGGCTGTAGACATAGTGCTAGTAGTGCTCATAGAAACCCTCCGCGCAGCAGCGCTTCGGGATTCGCCTTGGGAACGGCCCGGCGGCTCATAAGGCTTGCAGGTCCCGCATCATCTGCCGCGTACGCAGCGTTGCAACGCCGCAATGGTAGTTGAGGAGCACCCGCGATTGGGTGCGCAATGCGCCGTCGCGGCCGGCGCACACGCGCAGGGTCGCCGCAAAGGGCGCGCGATCGTCGAGCGCGGCCTGCAGCGCGAGCCAGTCGGCGCCCGCCAGCGCGGCTTCGTCGTCGGCGGCCTGCCGCAGCCCGGCCTCGGGCACCAGCGCATAGCGGCCGGCCGGCTCCAGCGGCGCCTGGGTCAGGGTCTCGACATCGAGCGAGGGCAGCAGCCCGACCTCGCGCAGCAGCAGCAGTTCGAAGGCCCGAAGCGCCGCCGACTGTGTCGCCGCCTGCGCCCCCGCATGGTGGCCCGCCAGCACCTGCACCACGGCCGCGTAGGCGTCGAACACCGCCTCGTGCGGATCGTCGCGGGCCAGCAGGCGCAGCAGCAGTTCGTTGACGTAGTAGCCCGAGAGCAGCGCCTCGCCGGTCGGCATCACGTGCCCGCCCATCCATTCGGCCCCCTTGAGCGTCCGGATCTCGGCTTCTCCGCTGAAGTTCAGTTGCAGCGGCTGCAACGGCAGCAGCACCGGGCGGAAGTTGGAACTGGGCCGCTTGGCTCCCTTCGCCACCAGCGCGATGCGCCCATGGTGGCGCGTGAACACCTCGAGGATCAGGCTCGACTCGCTCCAGTCGTAGCGGTGGAGCACATAAGCCGGCTCATGGGTGACCCGACGAACGGCCATTCAACGGGCCGCCCTGCTCTTGCAAGGCTCGCAGCGCCGGCGACCGGCGCGACCGAGGCCAGGAATCCCGCGGAACCGGCTTTGCCGGGCCGCTGGGATTGCCCCCGGGCAGGGGCTGAGGGCCGCGGCTCCAAGCCTGCCTGCGCAGGCTTGGACGTGCCCGAAGAGCAGCCGCCTCTGGCGGCCGCCTGGTGTCTGAGCTACACGAAGTGAGCGAGGCTGGGGGGCGAGCTTACTCATATCCAAAGGAGCGGACCCTGGCCTCGTCGTCGGCCCAGCCCGAGCGCACCTTGACCCACAGCTCGATGAACACCTTGGCGTCCATGAGCTTCTCGAGCTCCTGCCGGGTCTCGGTGCCGATGCGCTTGATGCGCTCGCCCTTGTCGCCGATGACCATCGCCTTGTGGCCGTCGCGCTCGACCACGATCGTGGCGGCGATGCGCAGCAGCCGCTTCTGGCCTTTCTTCTGGGGCGGCTCCTCCTCGAACTTGTCGATCAC
>NZ_JBFUCI010000332.1:0-7305 GCF_056405335.1 Variovorax sp. P1_H12_2 | reverse complement strand
GCCCTTGGCCATCACGGCCGCGGCTTGCTCGGTCGGGATGTCGTCCGGCAGCTTGATCAAGGACGATGCATCGATCACGCGCTGGACCGCATAGCTGCCCGGCGCGAAGAAGTACGCGGCGCGGTCGCCGACCGCGAAGCCGGACACCCCCGGGCCCACGGCCTCGACGACGCCAGCGGCTTCCACCCCGGGAACGAAGGGCAGCGGAACGCCAAAGGAACCATCGCGAAACGCCGTGTCGACGAAGTTGACGCCGATGGCTTCCTGGCGCAATCGCACCTGCCCGGCTCCCGGGGCGCCCGCCGTTTCTTCCTCGACCTGCAGCGCAGAGGGAGGGCCGTAGTGATGCACACGAATGACGGTGGTCATGTTCTTTTTCATGTTGGGTGAGTGATGTCAGATCACCGACAGCAGTCCGCCGTCGACGAGGAGCGCGATGCCGGTCACGTAGCTCGACATGTCCGAGCCGAGCCACGCGACCGCATCCGCGATTTCGGAAGGCTTGCCGAGCCGGCGCAGCGGCGTGCGCTGCCGGAAGCCCTCGGACGCGGCGGCGATGCCCGGATTGGTGCGCAGCAGGTGGGTGTCGATGGTGCCGGGAGCGACGGCGTTGATGCGTATGCCATCCGGGCCGAGCGCGTCAGCCAGGGCCTTGGCCATGAGCACGACGCCGCCCTTGCTCGTGGAGTAGGCCACGGTCATGCCCGCACCCGCGATCCCGCCCATGCTGGCCATCAGGACGATGCTGCCGGCCTTGCCGCGCGCCTTCATCTGCCGCGCGGCGGCTTGCGCGCTGAACAGGACGCCATCGAGGTTGACCGCCATCAGTCGCCGGTAGTCGTCTTCGGCCACGTCGGCGCCATCCGAACGCAACGTGATGCCGGCGTTGCCGACCATCACGTCGACACCGCCGAACTCCGCCGCCGCTTCGACCAGCGCMTCGACCTCCGTGCGCTGGCTCACGTCGGTGCGATGGAAGCGGGCGGCCACGCCGAGCGCCTCGATTTCCGAGGTGGTGGTGCTGCCGCCCTCGTTGGACGTTTCGGTGATGTCCGAGACGATGACCGCCTTCGCACCATGTTGCGCGGCGCCGATCGCGATCGCCCGGCCGATGCCGCTGGCGGCGCCGGTGACGATGACCACCTTGCCCTTGAGAATGTCGCTCATTTGAATGTTCCTCTTGGAGTCGCCGAAGGTCTCACTTGCCGCGCGGCAGCAGGATCTGCTTGGCCTGCGAACCGCCCTTTTCCACCATGCCGTAGGCCTCGACCGCCTGATCCAGCGGCCATGTCCGGATCGACGGCGCTTGGAAGATGCCCTCGTCGAAACCGACGCGCAGCGCATCCATGATCCTGGCGATCTCGGCGCCCGTGAGCTTCGCGGTGTCCACGCCGATCAGGCGCTGGCGACCGCGATAGAAGTCCACCAGGTCGAACTCGACGCGACGCGACCCCATGCTGCTGATGGCCACCTGCCGCCCGTCGAGCGCCAGTGATTTCAAGGCCGCTTCGAACAGGGCACCCCCGACCGTATCGAGCACGACGTCGACGCCCTTGCCGCCCGTCAATGCCTTGATTTCCTCGGGCAGATCCTGATCCTTCGTGTGGATGACGGCATCCGCTCCCGGCGCCTCGCCGGAAAGGATCGCGCCGATCACTCGCGCCTTCTTCCAGCGCCCGATCTGGGTGGCGGCCCGGCCGACCGCGCCTGCCGCGCCTGTGATCAGGACGGTCTCGCCTGCCTGCAGCCTGGCGGCATCGATCAGCGTCGTCCACGCGGTGACATAGGGCGCTCCCACCGCGGCGGCCTGTTCCATCGAGAGGCTCGCCGGCATCTCCGAGAGCCAGTCCGACGCCACGGCCAGATACTGCGCATGCGCACCGTTGCGGACCATGCCGAAACCCGCGCCGCTGCCCCAGACCTTCTTGCCGCGCCAAGCCGGGTCTCCGGCCACAACGACGCCCGCATAGTCCCGGCCCGGCGTGGTCGGCAAAGTGGCGTTGAAGAGTCCTGCGACGTTCTTCACGTCGCTCAGGTTGATGGCCGACGCATGCACCTCCACGAGAACCTCGCCACGCCCGAGTTCGGGAATCGCGATGTCCTGCAGTAGCAGCACCGTCGGCGCGCCAAACTTCTCCAGGCGCAAGGCGTTCATGGTCGTCATGTTGCCCCCTGCGCGCCTAAGCCTGCGCCGCCGGCGGCCAGGCACCGAGCTGCTGCAGCAGGGAGAAGAGATTCGCGACACCCCAGTGTTCCGTGATCTTTCCGTCTTGCACGCGCATCGCATCGACGGTTTCGAAATGGATCTTGCGACCCGTGGGCGCGATGCCGAACACGGCGCCCTGATGCGTCCCGTGGTAGGTCTTGAAGGTCGTCACGACGTCGCCCTCCACCCGCTGCCAATGGATGTCGGCATGAAAGTCGGGGAACGCGGCGCGCAGCGTCTTGTAGAGGCCCAAGGCGCCCGCCTTGTCCGGCGTGCAGTTGGGCTGCGGCGTGTGGTCCAGGAAGCTATCGGCGAAGAGCTCGTCGAACAGCGCATAGTTGCCGCCGCCTTGAACCTCTTCGGTGTTGCGACGGACGACGGCCTTGGCCGCTTCGCCCGCAGTGATCTTGCTGCTCATGGTTGTTCTCCTGGGAAGACTCGAAGCTCAACCGAACAGCTTGGCCGCCGTCTTCGCGACCAGCTCGCCCTGGTGGCGCGCGCCGGCAAGGTCGATCTCCGACGGCTGCCGCGATCCGTCGCCGCCTGCCACGGTCGTCGCGCCATAGGGTGCCCCACCGACGATTTCATCCATGCTCATCTGGCCTTGATGGCTGTACGGAAGGCCCACGATGGTCATGCCGAAGTGCAGCAGATTGGTGATGATCGAGAACAGCGTGGTCTCCTGGCCGCCGTGCTGCGTGGCGGAAGAGCTGAAGGCAGCACCCACCTTTCCATGCAGTGCGCCGCGCATCCACAGGCCGCCCRCCTGGTCGAGAAACGCCGCCATCTGCGAAGACATGCGCCCGAAACGCGTGCCGGTGCCGACGATGATCGCGTCATAGTTTTCGAGTTCGGCCACCGTGGCGACCGGGGCCGCCTGGTCGAGCTTGAAGTACGCGCTCTTCGCGACTTCCAGTGGAACGGTCTCGGGCACCCGCTTGATGTCGACCGTGGCGCCGGCACTGCGGGCGCCTTCGGCGATCGCTTCGGCCATCTTTTCGATGTGACCGTAGGACGAGTAGTAGAGGACAAGAACCTTGCTCATGGGAATCTCCTAGAAAAAGCGGACTGGGTCGCCAGCTCGGTTGGCAGACCACGAATTGACAGGAATCGCCGAAACGTCGGCGGGCGGGGAAGGAAGAACGAACTTCGATGACATGGCCCCGAGCGTATGAGCCTTGAATCTCTCGTGGAAGCCTGTTTGTTTCGATGGAATCCATCGAAAAACTCGATGATCCAGACAGCGAACGTCGCGCCGCCCTGAGTGCGCACGGAACCCCTATGCGTGCAGGCTGTCGATGTCGTGAGGGCGAACCCGAGTCATCCACTCCTGGCGTTGGCTACCTGTTGCGGTTGCGGTCATCGAACGGCGCGAATACCTCTGCCACCCAATCGGCGAAAACGCGGAGCTTCGAGCTCAGGTGTCGACTGCTCGGGTAGACCAGGTGCAGTGGATGCCGCGGCCGCGTCCAATCGTCGAGCACGGTGCGCAGCCTCCCGCTGTCGAGATGCGGCGTGACCATGAACTTGAAGGCCTGTCCGAGTCCCACGCCCGTGAGCAGCGCGCTCAGATGGGCTGTGCTCTCGTTGACCGCGACGGCGGCCTGACCTTGCACCAGCACCTGTTCGTCACCCTTGTGGAACTCGAGCGGGAACGCCTTTCCTGAGAGTGACGAGAAATACCCGACGATGGCGTGCCCTGGCACGGGCGTCTTGTTTGTCGGTCCGGGCTCGCGAGCCAGGAGTTCCGACGGATGTTGAGGAACACCGCGGGCGCCGAAATACAGAGGACTCCCGCAGGTGACCCAATCCAGGTCGGCGATGCGCCGGGCGACGAGCGATGTGTCGGCGAGCTCACCCCCGCGAACCACGCAATCGACGCCTTCACCGATGAGGTCAATGGGGCGGTCGCTGACGCCGAGGTCGACGTGCAGCTCCGGGTAGCGCGCGCGAAAGCTCGGCAGCGCCGGAATCAGAATCATGTTCGCCAGCACCGACCCGATGTCGACGCGAATGCGGCCGCGAGGCTGAGCCCGTGCTCGCGCTGCGCTCTCGTCCATCTCGTCGAGGTCGTCAATGAGACGCGTGGCTCGCTCGTAGTAGGCCGCTCCCTCGGGCGTCACGTTGACGCGCCGTGTCGTCCGCTGCAACAGCTTCGTGCCGAGGTGGCGCTCGAGGTCTTGCACGAGCTTGGTCACCGTCGGACGCGGAATGTTCATCGAGTCCGCGGCCTTCGAGAACGCGCCTGACTCGGCAATCCGCACAAACACGCGCAGGGCAAGCAGTTGGTCCATGGCTGGTCAGTGGGTGCGCACCGGGCCGAGATTATTCACACAGCTGAAATGAGAAATCAATTTTGTCGTCTTTATTCATTTGTGTGAACTGTCTAACCTTCAATCACCCTTCCAACAACTGGAGCACGACATGGGCAACAAACTCGCCGGCAAGGTCGCAGTCATCACCGGCGGCACCACCGGCATCGGCCTCGCAGCAGCGAAGACTTTCGCGTCGGAAGGCGCATTCGTCTAACTGTTTGCCGACGGCGGCATCGCGCAAGTCTGATCTACAAGCCAGCGCCTGGCGGCGCGGCGGCTCATCCGCGCTGGCCCGAAGCGCGCGCCCTGAGGCCGAAAGCGGCCTCTTAACCACAGAGGATCCTATGAAAACAGCGACCGACCTGCTTCACGCATATCTGGACAACATCGGAGATCCGGCGAAGGCCGCCGCACTGTTTGCCAACGACGGTGTCCTGGAACTTCCGTGGGTGAAAGCCCATGCGCAAGGTCCTGCGGCCATTGAGAAACTGATCGGGGGCATTCTCGTGAAGGTGCCCGAGTTCCGATTCAAGAACATMAAGCTCTGGATCGAGACGCCTGACAAGGCCTTCGCCGAGTACGAGGTCGAGGCAGTCGTCGTCGACACCGGCAAGATCTACCGGCAAACCTACGCCGGGTTGCTGATTGCGCAGGATGGCAAGATCGAGTTGCTTCGTGAAGCCCTCGACACCGCGGCGGCCGCACGAGCATTCGGCAAGGACTGAACGAGCAGGCGGGGTGGGGCCGGCCGGCGCAGCCCTCTATGGAGGGCTGTCAGAGGTCGAGGCTCAGCGTGTTGCAGAACGCGCCCACCAGACGGGTCGTCCTGAACCCCAGCCTGCGCGCCAGCGAAAGCATGGCCACGTTGGTCGAGAGGGTGATGCCGCTCAGTTTGCGCAGACCGAGCTGCCTGGCGGCGGCGATGAGCCGAAGCATCAGGTCACCCCCCAAGCCGCGGCCCTGCCACGCATCCGCCAGCACAATGGCGAAGTCCGTGTTGTCCGGCGACTCGAACACGCACGTTGCGATGCCGACGATCGCCTGTGTCCCCGCCGCACCGGAAAGTCCGATCAGCGTGTACTCACGGGAAGGATCCGTGTTTGACCAGTGGCGGATCTCATCGTCGGTCAGGCTGCGCGCGCCCATGAACCGCTTGTAGGCTGTGTCGCGGGACAGGGTCCGCACGAACTCGTGCACCAGCGGGTAGTCCTCGGCGCGGATGTGCCGAATGCTGACCGCGCGATCCGTCGGGCCGTGCCACTGCCCGGCGATCGAGCTTGCCGGAGTTTCGGCACCGGGCATACCGAGCGCATTCATGCTGGTCGTCTGTGTCATGGCCGTCTCCTGATGGAAGTTCGATGCCTCCAATCTAGGCGTGGATGCGTCGCAGACCAAGATGGCCGCCGGCAAAGTGGCATTTGTGAAACTGGAACAATGCGGGCAGTCGCCAGGCGCCGCCGACCGCGGCGCGGCAGGTGCCCAGGCTTCTCGGGGCTCCGAAAACACCCGCGCCAGGGAAAAAAGCCATTGCCAAACGGCGCAATGATTGCGTTGCAAGCGACCTGAATCGCGGGCGTATCATCCGATCCATCTCAACCGAGAGGCCTGCGACCGTGGACCGCATCGCCGCAATGACAGCCTTCGTTCGTGTGGTGGAAGCCGGCACCTTCACCAAGGCGGCCGAGACGCTCAACCTTCCCAATGCGTCGGTCACACGGCTCATCCAGGCACTCGAGGACGAGCTCAAGGTTCGCCTGTTGCACCGGACAACCCGGTCGGTGACGGTCACGGCGGAAGGCGCCGCCTACTACGAACGCGTCGTGCGCCTGCTGGCGGAACTCGCAGACATCGAATCCTCGGCAAAGCAGTCGCTCGCCTCGCCGACCGGCCGTGTCCGCGTGGAGACTGCAGCAGCCTTGGCTTCGATGGTCATCATCCCCGCCTTGGGAGAGTTCTACCGGGCGTATCCCAACGTGGACATCGAGCTGGGGGCCGGCAATCGCCAGGCCGACCTCGTCGCCGAAGGCATCGACTGCGCCATACGGGTCGGTGAGGTCACCGAGCAGTTCCTGGTGGCGCGGCGCGTTGGCGAGTTCCGGCTCTACACATGCGGGGCGACGGCGCTCTTCCCGCCGCACGGGCTGCCGGCGACCCCGGCGGATCTCGCATCATTCCCGACGATCGGCATGACTTCGTCGCAAACGAACCGGCCCCTTCCTTTCCAGTTTGCGAAGGATGGGGAAGTTCTTGAGCTCAGCTTCAGCCATCGCCTTGTCGCGAACGACACGAATTCCTATGTCGCGGCCGGCCTGGCGGGCCTGGGCATCATCCAGGCGCCGACTTACTGCGTCCACGCGGCCATTGCAGAAGGCAAGCTGGTTCCGCTACTCGACGAGTGGCGTACCCGCAGCATCCCGATTCACGTGATCTACCCACCCAACCGCTACCTCAGCGCCAAGGTGCGCGTATTCATCGACTGGGTCGTGACCTTGTTCGAGCGCGACGAACTTCTGAGGCGCGAGCCGACACACGCCTAGCGCATCGGCGTGGCCAACAGAACCGTCATTTGTACGGGATCGGCTTGCCCGACGCGTCCTTGATCTCGCCCCAGGCGGTGGCGATCGCGCCCTTGACCTTGTCGGGCATCGGCACGTAGTCGAGGTCGCCGGCGGTCTTGTCGCCGTTCTTGTAGGCCCAGTCGAAGAACTTGAGCGTGGTCGTGGCCTGCGCCGGCTTGTCCTGCAGCTTGTGCATCAGGATGAAGGTGGCGCCGGTGATCGGCCA
>NZ_JBFUCI010000331.1:0-7330 GCF_056405335.1 Variovorax sp. P1_H12_2 | reverse complement strand
GGTCGGTGCCGGGGGTCCGGCACCCGCCTTCGATCCCCTGCTGTCGCAGCCGGGCCGCGCCTGCGGGCCGGTGGTCACCGGGCCGCCGGCGATGCTCAAGGCGCTGATCCGCGTCAAGAGCGAGACGGCACCTTTCCAGCCGGTGCCGATGCAGGCTGCCGGCGGCACGGTGCCGCTCTATCGGAACCTCGGCACCCTCGCGTTCCCGATCGGCACGCATGACCCCAAGGTCCAGGCCTATTTCAACCAGGGCTTGCGCCTGTCCTTCGCCTTCAATCACGCCGAGGCGCAACGCGCGTTCCAGGCCGCGCAACGACTCGATCCCCGTTGCGCCATGTGCTTCTGGGGCGAGGCGCTGGTGCTGGGCCCGAACATCAACGTACCGATGATGCCGGAGGCCAACGCGCCGGCGCTGGCCGCGCTCGCCCAGGCGGTGGCGCTCAAGGGCAAGGCGAGCGAGAAGGAGCGGATGCTGATCGGCGCCCTCGAGAAACGCTACGCCGCCGATGCCCAGCCCGACCGCAGCAGATTGGACGGCGCCTATGCGGACGCCATGAAGGCCGTCGCGGCGAAGTTCCCGACCGACGACATGATCCAGGCCCTGTATGCCGAGGCGGCCATGGACACCCAGCCCTGGGACTATTGGCAGGCCGGCGGCGCCCAGCCGAAGGGACGCGGCGCAGACATCCTCGGCGCCCTCGAGACGGTGCTCAAACGCAATCCTGCGCACCCCGGCGCCATCCACCTGTACATCCACGCGGTGGAGGCGTCCACCCAGCCGGAGCGCGCGCTGCCCTACGCGAAGCGGCTGGCCGCACAGGTACCCGGCGCCGGCCACCTGGTGCACATGCCCGCGCACATCTACTACCGCGTGGGCATGTACCGCGAATCGCTGGAGGCCAATCTCAGCGCGATCCAGGCCGACGAGAACTACTTCAAGACCTCCTCGTCGGATCCGCTCTACAAGGCCGCCTACTACCCGCACAACATCCACTTCGTGATGGTCTCCGCGCAGATGGGCGGCGATGCGAAGACGGCGATCGATGCGGCCTCGAAGCTCGACGCCTCGGTGCCGGGCGAGCTGGTGAAGCTGTTCCCGATCCTGCAGCCGATCAAGGCGGCGCACTACACCACACGTGCGCAATTCAGCGACCCGGACACGATCCTCAAGCTTCCGGCGCCGTCCGACGAGGTGGTGCTGGTCTCGACCATGTACCACTACGCGCGCGCCGTCGCCTTCGCGGCGCGCAAGGACAAGGCAGGCGCGCAGCAGGAGATCGCCGCCATCGCCGCCATCGAACGCAGCGCGGACTTCAAGCCCTTCGAGCCCTGGGGGCTGCCGGCCAAGGAGATCGTGCGCACCGCGGGACTGGTCGCCACCGGGCGGCTGGCCGACGCGACAGGCGATCTGGACGGTGCGGCCAAGGCGTACACGGAAGCCATCGCCATCGAAGACGCACTCACCTACACCGAGCCACCCTACTGGTACTACCCGGTCCGGCAATCGCTGGGCTCGGTCAGGCTGCGCCAGGGCAAGCTCGACGAAGCGGAGCAGGCATTCAGGGATTCCCTGGCGCGCGTGCGCAACAACGGATGGGCACTGGCAGGGCTGGCCGAGGTCGAGCGCAGGAAGGGCGATGCCAAGGCGGAGCGCACGGCCCGCGAGGCCTACCGGCGGGCGTGGTTCGGGCCCAAGGACGGACCCGATCTGGCGCGGCTCTGAGGGGCGGGCACAAAAAGCGCGATGGCGAGTGATACCGGCCCCTTTCTGATGATATACCGTGCTATAGATCAGTCGACGGATCTGGCCCTCGCGCGCCAGGCGGCAGGCGGCGAGTCCGTCCAGCGGCGGAACGCGCGATTGAAGGCGCTGGCGTCGGCATAGTCGAGCGACGCCGCCAGTTCGGCGGTCGACATGTCGGTGTCGATCAGCAGCTGGCGCGCGACTTCGTAGCGCACGTCCTCCAGCAGTTTCCTGAAGCCCGTGCCCTGCGCCGCCAGCATCCGGTGCAGCGTGCGCCTCGGCACCGAGAGCAGGTCGCACAGCAGGCCTTCGGTCGCGCGCCCGTTCAGCACCATCTGGCGAAGCGCGGCGCTGATGTGGTCGACCAGCGCGTCGGGCGCGAGGCTTTCCTGCGCCAGGATCTCGCGCTGCAACTGCCGGTGGCGCTCGACGTCGGACGCCATCGGCGGCTGGGCAAGCCAGTGCCTGTTGAAGCTGAGTTCGGTCCGGTCCGCATCGAAGCGCAGCCGGCATCCGAACAGGCGCCGGTAGGGCCGCACATCCTTCGGCGCGCCATGGGCGAACGACACCTCGACGGGGCCCCAGCGCGGGCCACACACGGCTTTCAGGATGTTGAACTCGAAGGCCGCGACAAGATCGTAGGCCTGTGCCGTGCCGGGCATGTTCCGCAGATAGATCGCGTAGCCGAAGCTGGCGTTCTCGCCCTCCACGGCATGCGTCGGCACGCCGCCGCGCGTCTGCAGATGCACATGGGCGATCAGGCTGTCGAGGGCCGACTGCACGGTGGGCGAGCTCTGGATCAGCGCGCCCAGCAGTCCCAGCGACGAGGCCGTCGCATGCTGGCCGGCAAGCAGCCCGAAATGCTGGCAGCCGGTGAGCTCTGCGCAGCGTTGCAGCAGCAGGCCGGCCGTGCGGTAGGACATGTGAAGGTCGGGATCGTCGAAGGTGCCGGGAGCGAGCCCGACCTCGGCGAGGACCGGCGCCGGATCGAACCCCTTGCCGCGCATCACCGCGGGAATGCCCGCCATGGCCGCCAYACGCACGGTACCCGGATCCTCGGCGCCCAGGCTCCAGAGGCGGACAGGTCGCGATCGAAGCGCTGGTCTCRACATCCCGGGAGTCCTCGGTGTGGAGGCGCATGGTCGAACGCGTGGCCCAATATGTCAAGACCGACGCCGGGAATTTCGCTACTGTTCGACCCCGCAGACGACTTCCCGCGTCGATCGGCTCGCCGAACCGGCCAAACAAAACCAAGAGGGAATCGCTATGTCGAAGAACTTCAGGTCAATGGCTCCGAGGGTCATCCCCTCCACGCCGGACGGTGCGCCGCACTGGCGCCTTTGAAGCAACCGGAGCCGGTCGTCCGGCCATCGCCCGTGATCCCCTGTTCGCCCGCAGCCGTGAAGAGGTCTGCGCTTCGGCTGCTCTTCTGGCGATGGGCCCGGCTGAATCTCATCGCGCTGTGCCTGCTCCTGACGGGCGGCCACGCGATCGCGGACCCCGGTCGCTACGTCCTGGTCCTGTACACCAACGGCCGGCTGGTGCCTGGCAACGTCGACATCGAGACCGGACTGCGAAACGCCATCGCCAGTACCGGCGAGCGGCCGGTGCAGATCTTCAGCGAGACCCTCGATCGCCCCGAATTCGTCGGCGAGGCCTACGAGCGAACGATGGCGACCTACCTGCACGACAAGTACGCCGGCCATCCGCCCGCGGTGGTCGTCGCCGTCGCAAGGGATGCGCTGGACTTCGTGCTGCGCCATCGCGAACGGCTCTTTCCGGGGGTTCCGGTGGTCCATGCCGCGGTCTCGACGAGCTTTCCGGCGCCGCTGGGCCCCCTGCCCACCGACGTGGTGGGCGTGCCGATCGACTACGACATCGCCGGCACGATCGAGCAGGCCCTGCGCTGGCATCCGAACGCGCAGCGCATCTACGTCGTGACGGGCACGACGCTGCGCGACCGTCAATGGGAAGCGCTGCTTCGAGGCCAGGCGGCGCGTTTCGAAGACAGGATCAAGCCCGAGTTTCTGGCCGGACTGCCCACCGAGGCCCTGGTGAAGCGCCTCCGGGGGCTCGACGCCGACTCGCTGGTGTTCACCCCTGGCTTCTATCAGAGCGGCGACGGCCTGTGGTTCACGCCGCACGACTCGGTCCAGCTCATCGCGCAGGCAGCGCCGGTGCCGGTGTATGGAACCTTCAGCTCCTTCGTCGGCACGGGCGCGGTCGGCGGTCGCGTGCCGCACTTCGAATCGATAGGCCAACAGGCGGGACAGGTCGTCGACCGCCTCCTGCGCGGCGAGACGCCCTCGTCGCTGGAACTTCCCAAGCGGATGCCGAACGTCCTCAACATCGACTTGCGCCAGACCCGGCGCTGGGGCGTCGCCGACGCCGACATCCCGGCCGACGCGCTGGTGGCGTTCAGGCAACCCACCTTCTGGGAAGCCTACCGGACAGCCGGTCTCATCGTCAGCACCGTGATCCTGCTGCAGGCGGGCCTGATCGCCGCGCTCGTGCTCGAGCACCGGCGTCGCCGCCGGGCCGAGATGGCACTGGTGCAACGGGGAAGCGAACTCGCACATGCGTCGCGGCTGGCGATCGCGGGCGAGCTCGCCGCGTCGATCGCCCACGAGATCAACCAGCCGCTCGCAGCGATCCTGGCCAATGCCGAAGCGGCCGAGCTGCTGCTCATCTCGGGGCGTCACGGGCCCGACGATCTCGGCCACATCCTGGCCGACATCCGGCGCGATGACCTGCGCGCCAGCGATGTGATCGCCAGGCTGCGAACCCTGCTGGCGAAACAAGCCATCGCAAGGCAGCCCTTCGAACTCAATGCAGCCGTCGGCGACGGCTGCGAATTGCTCGACGCGGAAGCGCGGCGCCGGGCCATGACGCTGGCGATACGCCCCTGCGCGACGCCGGTCCGGGTCGTCGGCGACCCGATCCAGATCCAGCAGGTGCTCATCAACCTGGTCCTGAACGCGATGGATGCGGTCGGCGACCTCCCCGAGAGCCGACGCAGGATCGTTGTCTCGATCACCGAGCGCGAGGCCCTGGTGCAGATCACGGTGAGCGACCGCGGCCATGGCATCGTGCCGGAGCATCTGCCGAAGCTCTTCGATTCATTTTTCAGCACCAAGCGCCGCGGCATGGGCCTCGGCCTGTCGATCACGCGCTCGATCGTCGAGGCCCATGGGGGACGCATCTGGGCCGTGAGCACGCCGGGCGAAGCCACGGTGTTTCACCTCGAACTGCCGCGGTGGGTCGAGACGAGCGCCGCGCCGCCCGGAAACGCCGCGCCGGGTCGCTCCAGGCAAGCACACCCCCCGGCGCCGAGCACGGAGGTACTCCAATGAGCGAAAAGCCCCTCATCCACGTCGTCGACGACGACGACGAACTGCGCGCCGCGCTGCTGCGGCTGCTCGATGCGGCCGGGCTCGAAGCGCGCGGCTACGCCTCGACCGGCGAGTTCCTGCTGCACCCGCTGCCCGACCATCCAGGCTGCCTGCTGCTCGACGTGAGCCTGCCCGGGCCATCGGGGCTGGAGTTGCAGGAAGTGCTGCGGCAGCACGGCTGCATGCTGCCGGTGGTGTTCCTCACCGGCCGTGGCGACGTGCCGTCCAGCGTGCGGGCGATGAAGGCCGGCGCGGTGGATTTCCTGCAGAAGCCGGTGCAGCGCGACACGCTGCTCGGGGCGCTCGACCGGGCACTCGCGCACGACGCCTCGCAGCGCTCGGTTCGCGACGCGTCGAGGCGGCTCGAGGCCCTGTTCGCCACCCTGACGGCACGCGAGCGCGAGGTGTTCGATCGCGTCGTCGCCGGCAAACTCAACAAGCAGATCGCCGACGAGCTCCACACCAGCGAACGCACCATCAAGGCCGAGCGCGCCCATCTGATGCTGAAGCTGGGCGCGGATTCGGCGGCCGAGCTCGGCCGCCTTGCCGAACGGCTTCGGCAGCAGCCGTCCTGCGCGCCGGTTGCCTCGCTCGGGGCTTCCCTTTCGGGCAATCGCTTTGCCCTCGCACCCGATTCCCCCTCCATGGCGCCGGACGGATGATGACCGCGCTCAGGGGTGCGCATCGCAGGTTTTCTCGAGGAGACAGCTCATGATCCGGTCTCGATTCATCGCAGCGGCCTTCATGCTGGCGGCGGCCCTGTCACTGGCCGCCGGCACGAACGCACAGACCGTTGCGCCTGCCAAGACCGCCGCCAAGTCGCCCGCCCGACCCGCACCCCAGCTCGACGCCAAGGCGATGGATCTGCTGCGCGCGATGAGCGCCAGCCTGACGGCGGCGAAGTCGATGGCCTTCACCGCCGTCGCCACCTACGAGAGCCCGAGCAGCGTCGGGCCCTCGCTGGCCTATGCGACCACCTCCGAAGTGCTGCTGCAACGCCCCGACCGGCTGCGCGTCATCACCCTGGGTGACGGCCCGCCCGCCGAGTACTACTACGACGGCAAGACGCTGACCGCTTTCGCGCCGGCCGAGAACCTGGTCGCCGTGGCGCCCGCGCCACCCACCATCGACGCCATGCTGAAGCAGGCCTTCGAGAGCGCGGCGATCTATTTCCCGTTCGCCGATATCGTCGGCGCCGACCCCTTCGGCACCCTCACCGAAGGCCTCGCGAAGGCCTTCTACATCGGCCAGTCCAAGGTGGTCGGCGGCACCACGACCGAGATGATCGCGATCGCCAGCGACAGCCTGTTCATGCAGATCTGGATCGGCGCCGACGACAAGCTGCCGCGCAAGATGCGCGCCGTCTTCCGTGGCGACCCGCTGCAACTGCGCCACCAGGTGGAGCTGTCCAACTGGAAGCTCGACCCGGTCATCGCGGCCGAGGCCTTCGCGGCGATGAACGCGGCCAACGCGAAGAAGATCGCATTTGCCGCGCCGAAGCCGCCCGCGGCAGCGGCAGCGAAGAAGGCGGCCAAGCCGGCCGCCAAGGCGCCATAAGGAGCTCGAACGATGACATCACCCAAGGCCCTCCTGCCGCTGCTGGCGATCTTGCTGATCACGGCGGGCTTCCACGCACCGGCCGCCGCCTGGGCCAGCGCCAACCGCTTCGGCGGCCATTCCGAGGGCGGGTGGGGTGGCGCCACCCACACCAATGCCTACGGCGGCAGCACCACGCACAGCTGGGACGGCGCCACCAGCCACACCAACATGTACGGCGGCACCACCACCGGCGTCGCCGGCTACGGTGCGGTGCACACCACCGCCGGCGGCTTCAGCACTTACCGCCCGCCCGCCTACGGCGCCGCGGGTTATGCGCCGTACCACGCGCCGGTGGCGGTCCCCTACTACCACGCCGGCTGCTACGACTGCGCGGGCGCGGTGGCCGCGGGGGCAGTCGTCGGGGTGGCGGCCGGCGCCGCGGTCGCCAACGCGAACCGCGCCGTCTATCCCATGGGCGTGAGCTACGCGAGGGTGCCCGAAGGCGCGGTCGTGGTGAACCGCTTCGGCGTCGACTACTACCATGTGGGCGACAGCTGGTTCCGGCCTTTCTACGGCGCCAACGGCGTCTACTACACCGTCGTGGGCGCGCCGTGAGCGACAGCCGAAGCGTGAGTTCCACCAAGGTGGCGATGGG
>NZ_JBFUCI010000330.1:0-7341 GCF_056405335.1 Variovorax sp. P1_H12_2 | reverse complement strand
ACCTTGGGCACCGCGTTCAGCGCGACCAGCAGCGAGTAGAGTGTGCGGTCCAGGAACTTCGAATACACGATGCCGATCGCCGCAGCCACGCCGAGCAGCAGCGCGAGCGCGAAGCCATAGAGCGTGGTGCGCAGCGTATCGAGGCTTTCGAGCAGCAGATAGCCCGGCTGGGCGAAGAACTGCGCGATGATCTTGGACGGCGCCGGCAGCAGGAAGTCGCGAATGCCCAGCGTTCGCACGCAGGCCTCCCAGATCACGAGCAGCACCAGCAGCGTGAACATCGCCTGCCGGCTTCGCTCGGTTCGGGCCCAGATGTATTTCATGGTATCAGCCCTTGAAGATGCCGATGTCTCGGAAGGTGTCTCGGATGCGGGCGACGTAGGCGGCGAACTCCGCCGTCTCGCGGATGTCGAGCCCGCGCGGTCGCTCGAGTTCGATCGGGATCACGTCGGCGATGCGGCCGGGCCCACGCGCCATCATTACCACGCGGCCGCCGAGGTAGACCGCCTCGGTGATCGAATGAGTGATGAAGACCACGGTCTTGCCCGTGGCCAGCCAGGTCCGCTGCAGCTCGGCATTGAGCTCGTCGCGGGTGAACGGATCGAGCGCACCGAAGGGTTCATCCATCAGTAGCAGCTGCGGGTCGAGCAGCATGGCGCGGCAGATCGACACGCGCTGGCGCATGCCGCCGGAGAGCTCGCGCGGGTAGCGGTCGAGGAAGGCCGACAGCCCGAACAGGCCGAGCAACTCGCGCGCCCGAGGCTCGTGCTGGCGCCGATCGAGATCATGGAACTCGGCTGCCACCAGCACGTTGTCGAGGATGTTGCGCCACTCGAGCAGCAGGTCGCGCTGGAACACCACGCCCATGTCGTCTGGCGGCGCATCGATGTCCCTGCCGCGCAGTGCGAGCTTGCCGCTGGTGATCGGCTCGAGCCCGGCCATGCAGCGCATCAGCGTGCTCTTGCCGCAGCCGCTCGGGCCGACGATGCTGACGAACTCGCCTTCCTCGATGTGCAGGTCGATGTCCTGCAGCGCATGGATCGGCTTGCGCTCCGAGCGGTAGATCTTGTTCAGCCGCTCGATCTCAAGGAAGCTGGACACGGGGGTGTTCCTCGCGGGAGCGGGTTCAGACGGCCAGGAGCGCATTGGTGTAGTAATCCGAGGGTTTGTGGCCGGGCTTGATCTGGCCGGTCTGCTCCATCGACTTGATCGCCGCGGCCCAATCGGCGTCGGTCTGCAATCCGAACGGCAGGTTCTTGGCGGTCGGACTCTCGAAGAACGGGCGATAGGCGGCGATCTGCCCGCGCAGCACGTCGGCATCAAGCTTGGCATTCGGCCGCTGGGCGATGATCGCGGCCACCGCCTCGTCGACGTGGCCATCGTGGATGTACTGCCAGGCCTTGACCTGCACCTGGACGAACTTCGCGATCGCCTCGCGCTTGCTCTCGAGGGTCTTCGGCGTCAGCGCCAGTCCGTAGCTCGGGAAGCTGATGCCGCTGTCACCGAGGAGCAGCGCCGATGCCTTGCGCGTCTTCAGCACCATCGGCTGGCCGAACGGCGCCTGCGACATGAAGCCGTCGCTGTTGCCCGATGCATAGGTCGAGATCATCGCGCTCGGCGCGACCATCACCAGCTCGATGCTGCTCTTCGTCATGCCGTTGGCCTTGAGGAAGGGCTCGATGAAAGGCGCCCACGGGCTGGTCGTGAAGCAGACGATCTTCTTGCCGGCGAGATCCTTGGGCGTCTTGATGCCCAGCGACTGGTCCATCAGCACCGCCAGGTCGCCGGTGCGCGCGAAACCCGCCACCGAGATCAGGTCGAGCCCGTTCTCCTTCGCGACCGCCATCGTGCCGAGTGCGACCTGGCCGATGTCGGCCTGGCCTGCCGACAGCAGTTGCAGGGTCGAGATGGTGCCAGTGCCGTCCTGCACTTCGACGTCCAGGCCCTGCGCCTTGAACAGGCCTTTCTGCAGCGCCAGGTGCATCGCACCATGCATGCCCCAGGGCGAAAAATCCAGCCTCACGCGCAGTTTCTCCGCGCCTTGCGCACGCGCTGGCGCGCCGCCCAGGGAAAGGACGGGCAGGGCAATCATTGCCGCCAGCCCGGTGCTCAGTGTCCGTCGCTTCATTGCATTCTCCGGTTGCAGGTTGTGGGTGGAATCCGTTCAGGAAGGGGTGCTGGCCACGCGCTCGGCGCGCAGCGCCCGCGTCGCGGCGGGGTCGGCCTTGCCGGTATGCGGATCGACGATCGCCAGGTAGTGCTGCCGCACGAACGCCGCGCTCAGCTTGCGATTCCAGACGTCTTTCTCGATCTCGGCCAGCGGGCGTAGCAAGGGATTGCCGAATCCGCCGCCGCCCGGCTGGATGTGCGTCACCTTGTCGTTTCGTGCAATCTGCATGCCGACCTTGCTCGGCAGCGCCTCGTCGACGTCGCCGCGCGTGAGGATGTTCGATGCCGCGGCTGCCGCGCCACCGCCATCGAGGCCGTAGGGCTGAAACTTCATTCGGTCGGCGCGCAATTGCAGCAGCACGTCGTCGGCCAGCACGCGGTAGCTGCGCTGGATGCCGAGGCCGCCGCGGTAGCGGCCGGCACCGCACGAATCGGGCTGCAGCTCATAAGACTCGACTCGCACCGGATGCTGCGCTTCCAGCGTTTCGATCGGCGTGTTGGACAGGTTCTGCGAGGCGTTGGTGATGGCCTCGACGCCATCGGCATGCGGCCGCGCGCCCCAGGCACCGCAGATCATGTCGACGATGATGTAGGGTTGGCCATCGTCCCGCTTTCCCGACAGGCAGACCACCGTGTTGCCGCCCTCGCCCGCCGCCGGGATGCGGTCGGGAACCACCTGGGCCAGCGCACCGAGCATGGTGTCGAACACCCGGTAGCCGGTGAGCGCACGGGCCGCGACGGCCGCCGGCTCGACCGGATTCAGCACCGTCCCTTCGGGTACGTGGATCTCGACGCAGCGGAATACGCCGGCGTTGTTCGGCACGTCGCCCTTGAGCGCGCAGCGCACGCTCAGGTAGGTGCACGAGTTGGTGTACGAGCGGGTCGAGTTGATGGCCGCGCGAACCTGCGGCGACGAGCCGGTGTAGTCGACGCTGACGTGGTCCTCATGCACCGTCAGCGCGACCCGGATCGGGATCGGCTCCGGCGACAGGCCGTCGTCGTCGATGAAGTCCTCGAAGGTGAAGGTGCCCTTGGGCCAGGTCCGTATCTCGGCACGGGTCAGGCGCTCGGCGTAGTCGAGCAGCTCGGCGAAATAGGTGCGTGCGCCCTCGCGGCCATAGCGGTCGAGCAGGCTGGTGAGCTCGCGCACGCCGACCTGGCAGGCGGCGTACTGCGCGCGCAGGTCGCCGAGCACCCGGTCCGGCACCCGCACGTTCTGCGCGATCACGCGCTCCATGATGTCGTTGACCTTGCCGCCGTCGTAGAACTTGACCACCGGGATGCGCAGCCCTTCCTGGTAGATCTCGGTCGAGTCGCTGGCGTTGGAGCCCGGAACGCGGCCGCCGACGTCGGTGTGGTGGCAGATCACGACGCAGAAGCCTTCGAGTTCGCCCTGGTAGAAGAACGGCACGAACATGAAAATGTCGGGCAGGTGCATGCCGCCCTGGTACGGGTCGTTGACGATGATCGCGTCGCCGGGCGCCAGGTCGTTGCCGTAGCGCGCCTTGACGGCCTCCATCGCCTCGGGGATCGCGCCCAGGTGCAGCGCGATGGTCTTGGCCTGCGCGATCATCCGCCCCTGGCGGTCGCAGATCGCGGCCGAGTAGTCCATCACGTCCTTGACGATCTCCGAGCGCGCGGTGCGCAACACGGTGTAGGCGACCTCGTCGACGATCGAGTCCATCGCGTTCTTGATCACGGCGAAGGTGATCGGGTCGATCTGGATGGTCATTGCGCTTGCTCCTGGAGGTCGATGATGATGTTGCCGATCGCGTCCGATCGCACGCTGCAGTGCGGCGGAACCACGATGGTGGTGTCGTAGGACTCGATCACCATCGGCCCCTGCTCGGCCGACTGGCCGATCCTCGCACGCGGCACGATGCGCGTCATGACGGGCGCTTCGCCGGCCGCGAAACTCACCAGCCGGGTGCCGCTCTCGCCCTGTAGCGCGGTCGCGTCGACCTGGCAGCTGGCGAAGTCGAGGCGGTGCTTGCTCCGGCCGCGCGCCGAAACCCGCAGGTTGACCAGCTCCAGCGGCTCGTCACTGCTGTAGCCGAAGGTCTGCTGGTACATCGCCTGGAAATCGCGCGTGAGTTGCGCGACCACGTCGGCGTCGAGGCGCGCCGACGCCAGCGGTATCGTGAGCTCGGAGCTCTGGCCCAGGTAGCGCAGGTCGACGGCCAGCACGGCGCTCGCGTCTTCCGGCGGATAGCCTTCCGATGCCAGCACCGTGTAGCCCTTGTCGGACAGCGCATTCGCGATCGCGCCTATGGCGGCCGGCTCGCAGTCCGCGAGCGGCCGCAGTACGGCCTTGACGAAGTTGTGCTCGGCATCGGCCGACAGCATGCCGGCCGAGCAGAACACGCCGGCCATGATCGGCGCGATCACCCGCTTGATGCCGAGCAGCCGGGCCACGGCGACCGCATGCAGCGGACCGCCGCCACCGAAGGCGATCATCGACATCTCGCGCGGATCGCGGCCGCGTTCCACCGTGACGGCGCGGATCGCACGCGCCATGTTGACGTTGGCGACGTGGCGCACGCCATGCGCAGCAGCCAGCAGGTTGAGCCCGAGCGGTCGGCCAACGTCGTGTTCGATCGCCGTCTTCGACAGTTCGGGCGACACTTTGAGGCTACCGCCCGCCAGCGCCTTGGGATTCAGGTAGCCGAGCACCATGTTGGCGTCGGTCACCGTCGGATGCGGATTGCCGTTGCCGTAGCAGGCCGGGCCCGGGTGCGCGCCGGCCGATTCCGGGCCGACGCACAGCAGGCCGCCGGCATCGATCCAGGCGATCGAGCCGCCGCCGGCGCCGACTTCGGCGATGTCGATCGCCGGCACCTTGAGTACGTAGCCGCCGCCCTTGACGAAGCGGCTCGGCGCACTGATGCCGTCGCGGAACTCGTACTCGTTGGTCAGCGAGGGCTGGCCGTTCGCGATGATCGAAGCCTTGGCGGTGGTGCCGCCCATGTCGAACACGATCAGGTCGGCGTCGCCGCCGAGCGCGCCGATCTCGACCGCACCGGCCACGCCGCCCGCCGGTCCCGAGGCGACCGCGAAGACCGGCTTGTCGCTGGCCGAGGCGATGCCCATCATGCCGCCGTTCGACGCCATCACCTGCAGCGAGGCAGTGATGCCCATGCGCGTGAGGTCGTCGCGCAGCCGGGCCAGATAGGTGCGCATGGCCGGCAGGATGTAGGCGTTGACCACCGTCGTGCTGGTGCGCTCGTACTCCTTGATCTCCGGCAGCACTTCGCAGGAGACGCTCAGCAACAGCTGCGGAAAGTGCTGCTGCAGCAGCGCCTTGGCCGCCAGCTCGTGCGCCGGATTGATATAGCTGTTGAGGAAGCAGATCGCGAGCGAGGTCACGCCCTCGTCGGCCAGCTGCCGCGTCTCGTCGAGCAGTTGCGCCGTGTCGAGCGCCGTGACGACGCGGCCCTGCGCATCGATGCGCTCGCGGATGCCGCGGCGCCAGCGCCGGGTGGACAGGGGTTCGGGCTTGGACCAGCCGAGGTCGAACATCGTGGGCGTGCGGATGCGGCCGATCTCGAGCACGTCGCGAAAGCCCTCGGTGGTCAGCACGCCGGTCGGCGCACCGACCTTCTGCAGGATCGTGTTCGAGGCCGTGGTGGTGCCGTGCACGATCTCGGTGATGTCGCCGGGCGCCACGCCGGCCTGATCGATCAGCGCGCCCAGGCCGTTGACGATCGCCAGGCCGAGGTTCTCCGGCGTGGTCGACGTCTTGTTCACGAACAGCCTGCCGTCGGGCAGGGCCAGGACGATGTCCGTGAAGGTGCCTCCAATGTCGCACCCGACGCGGACGCCTCGAGAGGCGCTCTTGGTCAAGTTCATCCGCTACTCCGTTTCACATGCCTCGCGGCTGGTTGATAATCCGACTCTCCGATAAACTAACTAACTAGCTAGTCCAATATGAAGCGAAATATAGGAGACGTGATGGCCGCCTGTCAACGCGAACTTTCATCAGTTTCGGCAAGAGGTTCGGGATGGGCCCGCTAAACTCGCGCGGCCGGGTTGGGCCCAGCCCGCAGGAGACCGGTGAATCCATGACAGAAACCAAGGCCGCCACGGCCAAGCGCCGGCCACGCAATGCGCAGGCCACGCGCGAGCGCATCGTCAAGATCGCGAGCAAGGAGTTCGCCGCGCACGGCTACGACGGCGCGCGGGTCGATGCCATCGTCGCGCGCTGCAAGATCAGCAAGAACCTGGTCTATCACTACTTCGCGAGCAAGGAAGCCCTGTTCATCGAAGTGATGGAGCATGCCTACGGCGCCATGCGCGAGCGGCAGAATGAGCTCGCGCTGACCGGCGACAACCCGGTCGAGGACATGCGCGAACTGGTGATGAAGACCATCCAGCACTTCATCGATCAGCCTGATTTCCTGCAGTTGCTGTCGACCGAGAACCTGCACAAGGCGGCGCACATCCGCAAGTCCAAGCAGATCGCGGCGATGTTCAATCCGCTGCGCACGGCCCTGGCCAACGTGCTCGAGAAGGGCAAGGAACAGGGTGTGTTCCGGCTGGATGCGGACTGGGTCGATCTCTACGTGTCGATCTCGGGGCTGGGCTCGTACTTCATCACCAACCGCTACACGCTGTCGTATGTGCTCGGCGTCGACCTGGGGGCGCCGGACCGCGTGCAGGCACGGCTACACCATGCGGCCGACATGGTCATCAGCTACCTGTGCGACAAGCGGGGGCTTCCGGCGCCCCCTTCAATCGCTTGCTGAATCCGCGCAACGGTCATCTGAGTTCTCCTTGGCGTCGACGACCCGGCACTTTACGCGGCACTTCGCTTCCTGAAGAATGTGCCGGCGGGTCGCATCGGCACCTCGCCGGGTCCCCTTCTTCACGAAAGGTACCGAAAATGACGACGGAGTTCTTTCGAGAGAGCAATGCGGGTACACGAACGCTGCCGCGCTCGCTGGCGACGAAGGCCGGCGGCTTCGTCTTTGTGTCCGGACAGGTGGCCAGGGACGAAAACGGCAACGTCGTCGCAGGCGGGATCGAGGCTCACACGCGCCAGACGATGAAGAACGTCGCTCATGCACTTTCATTGGCCGGTTGCACGCTCGAGGACGTGGTGAAGACCACGGTCTGGCTCGATGACGCACGCGACTTCGATGAATTCAATCGCATCTACAGCGAGTTCTTCCC
>NZ_JBFUCI010000329.1:0-7343 GCF_056405335.1 Variovorax sp. P1_H12_2 | reverse complement strand
GTGTTGCGCAGCAGCTGCTGATAGAACTGGATCATCTCGCCGTAGTTCGAGATCGACAGGCGCTCGTTGGTGCCGTGGAAGCGCGGCAGGTCTTCGGCCTTTGCGCGGAACGGCGAGAAGCGATAGACCGAATCGCTCACCAGGCTGAAATGGCGCGAATCGGTGGCTGCGGTCATGAGGCCGGGCGCCACCACGGCATCCGGGAAGCTCTGCCGAACCGCCTGTTCGATCGAGCGGTAGCCGGTGCTGTCGGTCGGCGACACCGGTGAAGGTTCCGAGTTGCCCGGGTAGCGCTTGACCTGGATCGCGTCGTCGCCGAGTGCGCTCTTCAAGTGCTTCTCGACGCTGTCGATGCTGTCGCCCGGCAGGATGCGGAAGTTGACCGCCGCCTCGGCCCGGCCCGGCAGCACGTTGTCCTTGTTGCCGGCCCGTACGATCGTCAGCGCGGTGGTGGTGCGCAGCATGGCGTTGCTGCTCGGGCTCTTTTCGAGCTGGCCCTTCACCAGCGGCGCGGTCAGCCACAGGTTGGTCAGCGCCACACGGTTGAAGCCGCTCATCTCGGGCGCCAGCGTTTCGAACATCTGCCCCGCCACGCCCTTGATGCCGCCCGGCATCTGGGTCGCCTCGAGCCGGGCCAGTGCCGCGCTCATGCGGCCGATGGCGCTGTGCTGCGGCGGCATCGACGAGTGGCCGGGCGCGGTATCCAGGCTCAGGAAGAAGGTGCCATAGCCCTTTTCGGCCAGGCCGATCAGCGCCGCCGGCTTCGACAGGCCGGGCAGCACGCCATCGAGCACCAGCAGCCCTTCGTCGAGCACCCAGTCCAGGCGCACGCCGCGCGACTTGAGCAGTTCGGCGATCGGCAGCGCGCCGCGCAGGCCGCTGACCTCCTCGTCATCGCCCATCACCAGGTAGATGGTCTGCGTCGGCTTGAATCCCTGCGAGATCAGCAGTTCGATGGCTTCCATCTGCGCGAACAGATTGCCCTTGTTGTCGAGCGTGCCGCGACCCCAGACGAAGCCGTCCTGGATGGCACCGCTGAAGGGATCGACCGACCAGGCTTTCTCGGTGCCCGGCGCGATCGGGACCATGTCCTGGTGCGCCATCAGCGCAATCGGCTTGGCCGTGGGGTCGGAGCCGACCCAGGTATAGAGCAAGGCCTTGTCGCCCACCACTTCCTTCTTGAGGGTGGCGTGGACCTTGGGGAACTGCTCGGCCAGGTAGGCATGCAGCTTGTCGAACTCGGCCGCGTTGCCCGACGGGTCGTCGAGGCTGGACACCGTCCGGAACRCAATCGCGCCGGCCAGCCGCTTGGCGGCTGCCTGCACATCGACCGCCAGCTTGGGCGCCGGCGCCACGGCGAGTTGCCGCGACGGCGTGCGCCAGGTATTGACCGCCACAGCCGCCGCCAGTGCCACCAGCACCAGCAGCAGCGCCAGGAAGACGCGTTTCACCATAGGGCGGTCTCGTTCCTGCTTCAGCTGAAGCTCTTGCCTTCGGCCACCAGCTTCTGGATCAGCGGCGCCGGTTGCCAGAAGCTCGCGTCATCGCGCGGATTCTTCGCGAAGCGCTTCATGGCCTCGGCCACGTTGTAGAGGCCGACCTGCGACGCGTAGTGCATCGGGCCGCCGCGCCAGATCGGGAAGCCGTAGCCCGTGAGGTAGACCATGTCGATGTCGCCCGACTTGGAGGCAATGCCGTCCTCCAGGATGTGGGCGCCTTCGTTGACCAGCGCATACACCAGGCGCTGCACGATTTCCTCGTCGGAGATCTTGCGCGGCGTGATGCCCAGTTCCCTGCGATGGTCCTCGATCATCTTGTTGACCAGCTCCGACGGAATCGCGTCGCGCTTGCCGGCCTGGTAGTCGTACCACCCTGCCCCGGTCTTCTGGCCGAAGCGGCCCAGTTCGCACAGCTTGTCGGCCGTGCGGCTGTACTTCATGTCGGCGACTTCGGTCGCACGGCGCTTGCGGATCGCCCAGCCGATGTCGTTGCCGGCCAGGTCGCCCATGCGGAACGGGCCCATCGCGAAGCCGAACTTCTCGATCGCCTTGTCCACTTGCTGCGGCGTCGCGCCCTCGTCGAGCAGGAAGCCCGCCTGGCGCGAGTACTGCTCGATCATGCGGTTGCCGATGAAGCCGTCGCAGACGCCCGAGACCACCGCGGTCTTCTTGATCTTCTTGGCCGTCGACATCACGGTGGCGAGCACGTCCTTGGCGGTCTGCTTGCCGCGCACCACCTCGAGCAGCTTCATCACGTTGGCCGGACTGAAGAAGTGCATCCCGACCACGTCCTGCGGACGCTTAGTGAATGCAGCGATCTTGTCGACGTCCAGCGTGGAGGTGTTGGAAGCCAGGATCGCACCGGGCTTGGCGACGCGATCGAGTTCCTTGAAGACCGCCTCCTTGACGCCGAGTTCTTCGAACACGGCCTCGATGATCAGGTCGGCGTCCTTCAGCTCGTCATAGCTCAGCGTGGTGCTCAGGAGCGCCATGCGCTGCTCGTACTTGTCCTGCTTGAGCTTGCCCTTCTTGACCTGCGCCTCGTAGTTCTTCTTGATGGTCGCAACGCCGCGGTCGAGCGCCTCCTGMTTCATCTCGAGGATCTTGACCGGGATGCCCGCGTTCAGGAAGTTCATCGAGATGCCGCCACCCATGGTGCCGGCACCGATCACGCCGACCGCCTTGATGGCGCGCTGGGGCGTGTCGTCGGCGACGTCGGGAATGCGCGAAGCCGCGCGCTCGGCCATGAACAGGTGGCGCAGCGCCGCCGATTCGGGTGTGAACATCAGCGCGGTGAAGAGACGCCGCTCCTCGGCCATGCCGTCGGCGAACTTCATCTTGGTCGCGGCTTGGACCGCATCGACGCACTTGAGCGGCGCCGGGTAGTTCTTCGACATGCCGCCGACCATGTTCCTGGCGAACTGGAAGTAGGCGTCGCCCTGCGGATGCTTGCACGGCAGGTTGCGCACCAGCGGCAATGCATCGCCGGTCTTGCCGGCCACCGACTTGGCGAACTCCACCGCTTCGTCGAACACCGACTCGGGCGACGCCGCGAGCTTGTCGAACAGCTTCTGGCCCGGCAGCGAGGCGAGGATCTCGCTCTTCACGGCCTCGCCGCTGACGATCATGTTGAGCGCGGTCTCGACGCCCAGCACGCGCGGCAGGCGCTGCGTGCCGCCGGCGCCGGGCAGCAGGCCCAGCTTGACTTCGGGCAGCGCGATGCTGGTGCCGGGCGCCGCCACGCGATAGTGGCAGCCCAGGGCCAGTTCGAGGCCGCCGCCCATGCAGACGGAGTGGATCGCCGCCACGATCGGCTTGGTCGATGCCTCGAGCGCGAGGATGACGCTCAGCAGATTGGGCTCCTGCAGCGCCTTGGGCGTGCCGAACTCCTTGATGTCGGCGCCGCCGGAGAAGGCCTTGCCCGCGCCCGTGATGACGATCGACTTGACGGCCGGGTCGTCGATGGCCTTGGAGAGCCCGTCGGTGATGCCGATGCGCGTCGAGAAACCGAGGCCATTGACCGGGGGATTGGTCAGGGTGATCACGGCGACGTCGCCGAGCACTTTGTATTCAGCCGTCATGCTGCGTTCCTTTGGGATGGGAGAGGATCGAAAAATTCGGGTCCGAGGGCATGGCGCAAATCATGCGCCGCTGCCCCGTTCATAAAAAGCACGGACGTTCTTTTTTTATCGAATTCTAGGCGTTTCGAGCGACCGGGCAACCGGGCCAAGTCGCTGCCGGGACAAGGCAGCCTGAGGCGATCAGACCTCCAGCCACTCTTTCCGGGTAGAGGCATCCGCACGCAGGCTGTCGGGCGTGCCGTCGAACACGATGCTGCCATGGCCCATCACCAGCGCGCGATCGGAAATCTGCATCGCGATCGTCAGCTTCTGCTCGATCAGCAGCACCGAGATGCCCTTGTCCTTGAGCGTGCGCAGGTACTGCCCGACCAGCTCGACGATCTTCGGCGCCAGTCCCTCGGTCGGCTCGTCGATGATGATCAGGTCGGGGTCGCCCATCAGCGTGCGGCACAAGGTCAGCATCTGCTGCTCGCCGCCCGAGAGCACGCCGGCCTCGGTGTGCTGGCGTTCCTTGAGCCGCGGGAACATGCCGTACATGTCGTCGAACTGCCAGCGGCTGCCGCGGCCGTTGCCCTTCTGCCCCAGCAGCAGGTTCTGGTGCACCGTCAGCTTGGGGAAGATGTCGCGGTTCTCGGGCACGTAGCCTATGCCGAAATGCGCGATCTCGTAGGCCTTGCGGCGCAGGATGTCCTGTTCCTTCCAGCGCAGCGTGCCCTCGGCGTGCACCAGGCCCATGATGGCCTTGGCCGTGGTCGAGCGGCCCGAGCCGTTGCGGCCCAGCAGCGCGACGATCTCGCCGGGGCCGACGTCGAACGAAACACCATGCAACACATGGCTCTTGCCGTAATAGGCGTGGATGTCTTGTAGCTTCAACATTTCAGTGTCCTCCGCCCTGCGCATCGGCGACGGACGACCCCAGGTAGGCTTCCTGCACGCGCGCATTGGCGCGCACCGCCGCCGGCGTGTCAAAGGCGATCACCTCGCCGTAGACCACCACGGCGATCTTGTCGGCCAGGCCGAACACCACGCCCATGTCGTGCTCCACCGTGAGCAGGGTCTTGCCGACCGTGACCTGCTTGATCAGCGAGATGAAGTGCGAGGTCTCGGTCTTGCTCATGCCGGCCGTCGGCTCGTCGAGCAGGATCACGCCGGCGCCGCCGGCGATGGTGACGCCGATCTCCAGCGCACGCTGCTCGGCGTAGGTCAGGTTCACCGCGTGCACGTCGCGCTTGCGGTCCAGCCCGACCTGGTGGATCAGTTCCTCGGTGCGCTCGTTGGCGTCGTGGAGATTCGACAGGAAGCGCAGGAAGCTGTAGCGATAGCCCAGGCTCCACAGCACGCCGCAGCGCAGGTTCTCGAAGACGCTGAGCTTCGGGAAGATGTTGGTGATCTGGAAGCTGCGCGACAGGCCCAGCCGGTTGATCTCGAAGGGCTTCTTGCCGTCGATGCGCTGGCCGTTCAGCAGCACCTCGCCGCTGCTGGGCGCGAGCCGCCCGCTGATCAGGTTGAACAGCGTCGACTTGCCGGCGCCGTTCGGCCCGATGATCGCGATCCGCTCGCCGGCCTCGACCGCGAGATCGACGCCGCGGATGATCTCGGTCTTGCCGAAATTCTTGCGCAAGGCTTTGAGTTCGAGTGCGTGGGTCATAGGGCCCCCACGCTCGGCACTGCCGTGTCCTCGCTGCCCCCCAAGGGGGCGCGAGCTTGCTTGAAGCGGTTCTGCGCTGCGCTCATGCCGTCTCCCTCCGCTTGATCTCGGCCTCGATCTGCTCTTGCGCGGTACCCCACGCCCGCACGAAGCGCAGCCGCACGAACTCGAGCACGGCCAGGCCCGCGACCATGATCAGCGCCGCGCCGAACCAGCTGGCGACGCCCGAAGTGTCGAGCGAGACGCCCATGAACGGCAGGTTCGGCCCCAGGGCCGAGTTGAGCTGGATGTGATAGATCATCTCGATGAGCGCGGCGGCGCCGATCACCACCGGGACGATCGCCACCAGCAAGCCGCCGTAGAGCGGCCAGAATTGCTTGAACTTGCCGAACTTCGCCACCCGCAGGTTCATCATCACCAGGCTGGCGATGCCGCCCGGCGCGAACATCACCATGAAGACGAAGACCAGCCCGAAGTAGAGCTGCCAGGCCTTGGAGAGCTCCGACAGCAGCACCGCGGCGAACACCAGCAGCACCGCGCCGATGATCGGCCCGAAGAAGAAGATCGCCCCGCCCAGGAAGGTGAACAGCAGGTAGCTGCCCGAGCGCAGGGCGTTGAGGCTGTCGGCCGCATTGACGATCTCGAAGTTGATCGCCGCCAGGCCGCCGCCGATGCCGGCGAAGAAGCCGGCGACGATGAAGGCGAAGTAGCGCACCCGCTGCGTGTTGTAGCCGATGAACTCGACCCGCTCCGGGTTGTCGCGCACCGCGTTCAGCATGCGCCCGAGCGGCGTGCCCGTGAAGGCATACATCAGCGCGGTGCAGATGAAGCAGTACACCGCGATCAGGTAGTAGACCTGGATCTGGGGCCCGAAGCTGATGCCGAAGAAGGGCTTGCCGTAGACGCGGTCGGTCGTGATGCCGCCCTCGCCGCCGAAGAAGCCCGGGAACATCAGCGCCATCGAGGCCACCAGCTCGCCGATGCCGAGCGTGATCATCGCGAAGGTGGTGCCGGACTTCTTGGTCGTCACGAAGCCCAGCACGATCGCGAAGAACATGCCGGCCAGGCCGCCCACCAGCGGGATCAGCACCAGCGGGATCGGCCAGCCGCCCTTGCCCGCCAGGTTCATCGCGTGGATCGCGATGAAGGAGCCGAGCCCGACGTAGACCGCATGCCCGAAGCTCAGCATGCCGCCCTGCCCGAGCAGGATGTTGTAGCTCAGGCAGATGATGATGAGGTAGCCCATCTGCGAGAGCATCGTGAGCGCCAGGCTGGTCTTGAAGACCATCGGCGCGACGATCAGGACGATCGCGAACAGCGACCAGATGAAAAAGCGCCCGAGGTTCAGGGGCTTGAAGCGGTAGTACTGCGTGGTCATGCTTGGCGTTGCACTCATGTCAATCCTCCCGCGTGCCGAGCAGGCCCTTGGGCCTGAAGATCAGGATGAGCACAAGAAAGAGATAGGGAAGGATCGGCGCCACCTGCGAGATCGTGAGCTTGAGCAGCGGATAGCCGAAGGTGCCATCGTTCACCGCGACGYCGAGCGCCTGCAGGCCGGTGGCCATCGACTGGTCCATCGCCACCGCGAAGGTCTGGATGATGCCGATCAGCAGCGACGCCAGGAAGGCGCCCGCCAGCGAGCCCAGCCCGCCGACCACCACCACCACGAAGATGATCGAGCCCACCGAGGCCGCCATGGCCGGCTCGGTCACATAGGTGTTGCCGCCCACCACGCCGGCCAGGCCGGCCAGCGCGGCACCACCGCCGAACACCAGCATGAAGACCCGGGGCACGTTGTGGCCGAGCGCCTCGACCATCTCGGGATGCTTGAGCGCGGCCTGGATCACGAGGCCGATGCGCGTGCGCGTCAGCAGCAGCCACACCGACAGCAGCATCAGCAGCGCCACCAGCATGATGAAGGAGCGCGACTTCGGGAACTGGGTGCCGAACAGCGTGAAGAGCGGCCCCTGCAGTTGCGTCGGAAGGCCATAGGGCACCGTGGAGCGCCCCCAGACCAGCTGGACCAGCTCGAGGATCAGGAACGACAGGCCGAAGGTCACCAGCAGTTCGGGCACGTGGCCGAACTTGTGGACCCGCCTCAGGCTGTAGCGCCTG
>NZ_JBFUCI010000328.1:0-7375 GCF_056405335.1 Variovorax sp. P1_H12_2 | reverse complement strand
GCCGCGCGCCACGCCCGATTGCGCCAGGGCCGCGGCGCGCGCCGCGGCGGCTGCGGCCGCATCGGCATGCGACCACGCGCGGCCCGCCACCCGCAGCAGCGGACGCTGGGCGAACAAGGCCGACTGGCGCTGCAGCATCGCGGGCAGCGTGCGCCCGGCGGCGGGCAGCGCGCGGACCTCATTCATCATCGTGGGTGCCTCCGCCGAGGTAGGTGGCCTGGACCCGCGGGTCGCTCTCGAGCTCCTGCGAGGCGCCCGACAGCGCGATCTCGCCGGTCTCGAGCACGTAGCCATGGTCGGAACTCTCGAGCGCGGCGCGCGCGTTCTGCTCCACCAGCAGGATCGACACGCCGTCCTCGCGCAGCTTGCGCACGATCATGAGGATGTCGCGCACGATCAGCGGCGCCAGGCCCAGGCTGGGCTCGTCGAGCATCAGCAGGCGCGGCGCCGACATCAGTGCGCGGCCGACCGCGAGCATCTGCCGCTCGCCGCCCGACAAGGTATCGGCGCGTTGCGCACGCCGCTCGGCCAGCCGCGGAAAGCGCTCGTAGACCGATTGCAGCTGGCGCTTCAGCGCGGCGCTCCCCAGCCGTTTGGAAAAGGCGCCGAGCTGCAGGTTGTCGAGCACGCTGAGCTCGCCGAAGAGCTCGCGCTTCTCGGGCACCAGGCACAGCCCTCGCTCCACGCGCGCCTCGACGTCGAGGCCGTGCAGGTCCTCGCCTTCGAAGCGCAGAAGGCCCTTGCTCGGCAACAGGCCCATCGCCGCGGCCAGCAGCGTGGTCTTGCCGGCGCCGTTGGGGCCGATCACGGAAATGATCTGGCCGTGTTCCAGGTTGAGCGAGACGCCGCGCACGGYGTCGACCTGACCGTAGGACACGTGCAGGTCGCCTATTTCCAGCATCGCGGTCATACGACGCTCCCCAGGTAAGCAGCCTGCACCCGTTCGTCCGCGCGCACCGCCGAGGGCACGCCCTCGACCAGCTTGGAGCCGAAGTTCATCACCACCAGCCGGTCCACCAGTTTCATCACGAAGTCCATGTCATGTTCGACGATCAGGATGGTCACGCCGTCGTCGCGCAGCTTGCGCAGCAGGTCGCCGAGCGCCATCTTCTCCTTGCGCCTGAGGCCGGCGGCGGGCTCGTCGAGCACCAGCAGCACCGGGTCGGCAGCGAGCGCCCGCGCGATCTCCAGGATGCGCTGCGTGCCCAGCGGCAGGCTGCCGGCGAGCTCGTGGGCGCGGTCGCCGAGGCCGATGCGGTCGAGCTGGCGCTGCGCTTCCTGCAGGATCTGGCGCTCCTCGGTGCGGTCCAGCCGCAGGCCGGCCTTGAGCACGCCCGAGGTGGTGCGCGAGTGGGCACCGAGCGCGACGTTGTCGAGCAGGCTCATGTGCGGGCGCAGCTTCACGTGCTGGAAGGTGCGCGCCAGACCGAGCCGCGCCACCGTGCGCTGCGGCAGGCCCGCGATGTCCTGGCCCAGGAATCGCACCTGGCCCGCGGTCATCGGCAGCGTGCAGGTCAGCAGGTTGAACATGGTCGACTTGCCGGCGCCGTTGGGCCCGATCAGTCCGACGATCTCGCCCGCCTTGACATCGAAGCTCACGTCGTTGACCGCCACCAGGCCGCCGAAGCGCTTGACCGCACCGGTCACCGAGAGGATCGGCGAGCCGCGGTCGGGCAGGCTGCGATGCGGCAGCGGCTCCACCGGCACCGCGGGCTCGCGCGACGGCGCCGCGGCGAAGCGCCCGCGCGTCCAGCGCCGCACGAAGCCCATCAGGCCGCCGCGGGCGAAGTGCAGCAGCAGGATGAAGATCGTCGCGAAGGCCACCGCCTCGAGCTGGCCGGCGCGCTGCGTGAGCATCGGCAGCACGTCCTGCAGGCCGTTCTTGAGGATCAGCACCAGCGCCGAGCCGACCAGCGCGCCCGCCAGCTGCCCGAGACCGCCCGCCACCGCCATCAGCAGGTACTCGATGCTGGCGCGGACGTCGAAGGGCGACGGGCTCACGAAGCGGTTCATGTGCGCATAGAGCCAGCCCGCGAGGCCTGCGAACAGCGCCGCCGTGACGAACAGCGAGAGTCGCACGCGATAGGCATCGGCGCCCACGCTGGCGAGCAGGGTCGCGCCGCCACGCAGGCTGCGGATGGCGCGGCCCGGCCGCGACTGCAGCAGGTTGTGGCTGAACAGGAAGGCCAGCCCGACCAGCGCCCAGATCAGGTAGTAGATGGCGCGCGGATCGGCCAGCGACCAGGTCCCGATCGTCAGCGGCGGGATGTTCGACAGCCCCGTGTGCCGCCCCAGCGCATCGACGTTGCCGAACAGCATCGCGATCGACAGCCCCCAGGCGATGGTGCTGAGCGGCAGGAAGTGGCCGCCCAGGCGCAGCGTGAGCATGCCGATGGCGAGCGCCGAGAGCCCGGTCAGCAGCAGTGCGAACAGCAGCCCGAGCCACGGCGACAGGCCTTGGGCGGTGGTGAGCCACGCGGTCGCATAGGCCGCGATGCCGACGAAGGCCGCCTGCCCGAAGGAGGTGGCGCCGCCGATGCCGGTCAGCATCACCAGGCCCAGCGCGACCAGCGCGCCGATGCCGATGTCGTTGAGCAGCGAGACCGTGAAATTGCCGGCCAGCATCGGTGCGACGGCCAGCACCACGACCACCAGGCCGATCCAGAAGTTGCGAGTCCGAACGAGGCTCATTGAAAAACCTTCGCGCGGCAGCGCTTCGGTATTCGCCTTGGGAGCGGCCCGGCGGCTCATTGGTCCACCTCGTCTTCTTCCTCTTCGGAATGCACGCTCATGAAGGAGCGCAGCATCAGCACCGGGATCAGCAGGCTGAAGACGATCACGTCCTTCAGCGCGCCGCTCCAGAACGAGGCGAAGCTCTCGACCACGCCCACCGCGAGCGCGCCGATGGCGGTCATCGGGTAGCTCACGAGGCCGCCGATGATCGCGGCCACGAAGGCCTTGAGGCCGATGATGAAGCCGGAGTCGTAGTACATGGTGGTCACGGGCGCGATCAGCACCCCGATCAGGCCGGCCAGCAGCGAGGCGCTGCCATAGGCCAGCAAGGCGGTGCGCGCCGGCCGGATGCCGACCAGCCGCGCACCGACGCGGTTGACTGCGGTGGCGCGCAGCGCCTTGCCGGCCACCGTGCGCTCGAACACCAGGAAGAACAGGCCGCTCAGCACGATGGCCGCACCGACCATCAGCACCACCTGCCCGCTCACGGAGAAGCCGTCGCCGAGCGCGATGCTACCGCCGGCGAGCGGCTGGGTGCGCGAACCCTCAGGGCCGAAGAACAGCAGACCCAGGCCCGACAGCAGGAAGTGCAGCGCCAGCGAGACGATCAGCAGCACCAGCACCGAGGCATCCGCGATCGGCTGGAACACCACGCGCGCCAGCAGCGGCGCGATCGGCACCACCAGCAGCACGGTGACCGCGATCTGCACCGCCGCCGGCATGCCCGGCCGCGCGGTCGCCCAGGCCAGCAGGCAGGGCAGCAGCGGCAGCACGCCCCAGGCCAGGATGGCCTTGGGCACCTTGCGGCCCTCGCCGCGCCGCAGCAGGCTGCCGACCTCGGTCAGCACCGCGAGCGCGGCCAGCACCATGACCAGGCCGATCGTCGGCGGCAGGCGGCCGGTCTCGAAGGCCGCCAGCGTCAGCGCCGCGAAGGCCGCGATGTCGCCGAAGGGCACGAACACCACCCGCGTGACGGAAAAAATCAGCACCAGCCCGAGCCCTGCGAGCAGATAGACCGCGCCATTGGCTAGCCCGTCGATGCCCAGGATGAGCGCCACGTCCCATGTCATTGAAATGCCCTTCGCATGATCGTCCTGAAGTTGCTATTGAAGAAAAGGTGCGTGAGGATCAGGCCGCCGCCGGGCCGCTCCCAAGGCGGCCTGCGGCCCCCTCGGGGGGCAGCGACCACACAAAGTGAGGGAGCGTGGGGGCCACATTCAGGGGGCGAGTTTCCATTGGCCGTTGTCGAGCTTGACGATCACGCGGGCGCGCTCGTCGACGCCGTAGAGATTGCCCGGCTTGAAGTTGTAGACGCCATGCGTGCCCACCACTTCCTTGGTGCTGGCGATGGCGTCGCGCAGCGACAGGCGGAACTCGGGCGTGCCCGGCTCGCCCTTGGCGCGCGCGGCGGCATCGGTGAAGACCAGCCAGCCGTCGAAGGAGTAGGCCGAGAAGGCGTCGCTGGTCGGCGCGTTGTTGACCTTCTGGAAGGCGGCGCGGAAGTCCATCGCGATCTTCTTGGTCGGGTAGCCGTCGGGCAGCTGCTCGGCGACGATCACCGGGCCGGTGGGCATCAGGGCGTTCTGGCCGGAGGCGCCGACGACGCGCACGAAGTCGGGGTTGATCAGGCCGTGCTGCCCGTACACGGGCCCCTTGAAGCCGCGCTCGGTCAGCGCCAGGAAGGGCAGCGCGCCCGGCGTGCCGGCGCCGCCGGTCATCACGGCATCGGGCTTCATCGCGACCAGCTTGAGCACCTGGCCGGTGACCGAGGCGTCGGCGCGCGCATAGCGCTCGTTGCCCAGCACCTTGATGCCGGCCTCGGGCGCCGACTTCATCAGCGCGTTGTAGACCAGGTCGCCCCAGGCGTCGGAGAAGCCGATGTAGCCCACCGTCTTGACGCCGTCCTTCTTCATGCGCTGGACCACCGCGTCGATCATGAGCTGGGTCGGCTGCGCGACCGTGAACACCCAGGCGTTCTCGGCGGCGTCGAGCTGGATCGGGGTCAGGCCGATCATCGGCACCTTGGCGTCGCGGCCCACCTGCGCCATCGCGATCGCGGCCGGCACGCCCGAGGTTCCCATCAGCACGTCGACCTTGTCCTCCTCGACCAGCTTGCGCGCATTGCGGCCCGCGGTGGTCGGATCGGAGCCGTCGTCGAGCACGATCAGCTGGATCTTGCGGCCGTTGACCTCCGGCTTGTAGGCCAGCGCGGCCTGCATGCCCTTGGCGTAGGGCACGCCGAGCGAGGAGTTGGGGCCGGAGAGCGAGACGCTCAGGCCGACCTTGAGGTCGGCCGCGAACGCCGCTGCCGTGAGGCCGGCGCCCAGCGCGGCCGCCAGTGCGCTGCGGGTCAAGGTCTGCATCAAGCTCTTCATGTCGGGACTCCTGGTGGATGGAATAGATGAGCGGGTCGCTCAGATGAACAACTGGATCGCCGGCAGCGCGCGCCCGGCCTGGAGAAGGTCGACGCGCTTCTGCCGGATCGCCCAGCCGGAGGGCGTGCGCAGGAGCAGATGGCGGCAGGTGCCGGCCAGCAGGTGCTGCTGCTCGCCGCGTGCCTCGACATAGATGAAGGGCGTGCTGAGCGACACCTCGCCGGCGGCATCGTCCTGGTGTTCGATGCGCGACAGCTGCAGCACGTGCTGGCAATGGCTGGCCGGATGCTGCGAATGCGCGCGCGGGTTCTTCAGGCGCTCGATGCGAAGCTGCAGCAGCAGCCGGTCCTCGTAGGCGATCGAGTTGTGCGAGAAGGGATCGGCCTGCGCCGCGCCTTGCAGCGGCACCCAGTAGTGGCCGTCCTCGGCGAACAGCGCCAGCCAGTCGTCGAAACGGCCGGCGTCGAGCAGGGCGGCCTCGGCGGCCACGAAGTCTTCGGGGGTCGTCACGCGCTCGTCTCCACGTCGTCCGCCATGAACTTCTTCCAGGCGCGGAACTGGTTGCGCATCAACAGCTCGTTGGTGCCGTTGGTGGTGATCGTCGATTGCTGCAGCTCCGACGGATCGAAGTTGCGATGCAGGCTGACCCACTCGTTGCCCTCGGCGCGCAGGCCCTGCTGCATGCTCTCGAACAGGTGCACGTCGTCATGCGCCACCACCGACATCGGCGAGAAGACCAGCCGGTTGTAGGTCATCGCGCGCTCGAACAGCAGATCGGGTGCGCCGGCGGCACGGAAGCTCCAGGCCTCGACCAGCGTGCGGTCGGCGGCCAGCGGCCGGATCACGCGGATCGCCTGCGGCGAGCCCTTGACCGACAGGCTGGGGAAGAACACCGAGTTCTGCGGCGAGCGCTGCAGGATCTCGATCGCGCGCTCGGCGCCATGCGCATCGCGCATCGCCTGCTCGTAGTCCGGCAGCTGCGCGTAGTTCGAATGGATGCTGAAGTTGACGCCCAGCACGCTGTGGCCGTTGGCGAACACGCGGCCGCCCATCCGGTCGAAGAAGTCATAGCCGGAGCCGAAGGGCAGGATCTGCTCCATGGCCATCGGCTTGGGCGCGTCGGGTTCGCGGCCCTGCCACAGCGCATCGGCCGCCTGCGTGGCCGACTCGTGGGTCGACATCGGATGCACCGTGTCGTTGATGTTCTCGAGGTACATCTTCCAGTTGCAATGGATGATGTTGCGCAGCACGCCGCCGCCGACCGCGAGCCGGCCCTCGGGCGAACGGTCGACCATGTTGTCGATCGATTGCAGCACCTCGCCGAAATAGTCCTCGAAGCCCGGACCCTGATCGGCCAGCCGCGCGAACACGAAGTCGCGGTACACGGCCACGTGCTTGAGCTCCGTGAGCCCCTGCCCCGATTCGCATTCCCTCAGGCGCGTGCCTTCATAGCCGCTCTTGAGCGGGATCGCGAGCGGCGCGCCGTCGAGCTTGTAGGTCCAGGCGTGGTACGGGCAGCGGAAGAACTTGCCCGTGTTGCCGCTCTCGTCCGTGACCAGCCGGCTGCCCTTGTGGGCGCAGCGGTTGTAGAACACGCGCACCGCGCCGTCGGGCTGGCGCACCATCATCACCGGCCGGCCCGCGAGATCCAGCGACCAGAAGTCACCGGTGTTCGGCACCTGGCTCGCGTGCCCCACGTAGAGCCAGGTGTTGGCGAAGAACCGCTCCTGCTCGAGCGCGAACAGCTCTTCGCTCAGGTAGAGGTCGCGGTGCACGCGATCGTCCTGGACGAGCGCGCGGATCGCATCCGGTCGGTCGCGATAGGTGGTCATCTACGGAACCAGCTTCCACTGGCCTTTTTCGCTGCGCACGATCACCACCGCGCGCTGGTCGGAGCCATAGCGGTTGTCGGGCTTGAAGTTGTAGATGCCGTGGGTGCCGGTCAGCTCCTTGGTGCTCACGATCGCGTCGCGCAGCGCCGTCCGGTAGGCCGGCGTGCCGGGCTCGCCCTTGGTGCGCGAGGCGGCGTCGGCCAGCAGCAGGTAGGCGTCGTAGGTGTAGGACGAGAAGGCGTCGTTCGGCGGCGCGCCGTTGGCCTTCTGGTAGGCGCTTCGGAAGGCCATCGAGACCTTCTTGATCGGATTGCTGTCGGGCAGCTGGTCGGCCACCAGCACCGGGCCGCTGGGCACCTGCAGGCCCTCGATGGACGCGCCGCCGACGCGCACGAAGTCGGCATTGATCAGGCCGTGCGTGCCGTAGATCTGGCC
>NZ_JBFUCI010000327.1:0-7375 GCF_056405335.1 Variovorax sp. P1_H12_2 | reverse complement strand
GTCCCTGGACTGGGGCATTGGGCTCGCCCCCAGGTTGACTCACTTCGTGTAGTCGCCCACCCCCGACCGGGGGCGACACCGGCGGCCCGGCAAAGCCGGTTCCGCGGTGTCCCTGGACTGGGGCATTGGGCTCGCCCCCAGGTTGACTCACTTCGTGTAGTCGCCCACCCCCGACCGGGGGCGACACCGGCGGCCCGGCAAAGCCGGTTCCGCGGTGTCCCTGGACTGGCAATCAGAACCGGAAGTCGGCGGTCTTGGAGCCGCTGCCTAGGGTCACGGCCTGGCTCTTGGTGACGCCTTCGCTGGCGGCCTCGACCGTGTAGCGGCCGGCCGGCAGGTCGATCAGGCACACCGGCCCGCTGGCGCGCATCGCGAGCGCGGTACGGCCGTTCGCATCCTTCACCATGACGTCGACGTCGGCCAGGTATTCGCCGCCGGCGCGCGCGAACAGCAACGACAGCGGATGGTCCTTCATGGCCGCGCGCAGGGCGGTGGATTCTTCGGCACCGATGCCGCCGCAGACGTAGCGTCCCGCATCCTGGACTTTCATCGCCGGCATCGCGGTGATCTGGGCCTGGGCGACCCAGGGCGCGGCGGCACAGGCGCAGAGGGCCGCGCCGCGCAAGAGGGTTCGGAAAGAGACACGCATCAGGAATCTCCCGTTGGGAACACCCCGACATCCTCGCGCGGCGCCGGCGCGCCGGGGGTCGGACCAAACCCCTTGCGGCTGTCCGATCAGGCCGCCGCTTCGGGCGCCAGCGCGGCGTCGAGCAGCTCGACCCAGTGCCGCACGGGGGTCTCGGTGCCGCTTTGCAGGTGGGTGATGCAACCGATATTGGCCGACACGATGGCGGCAGGCCGCAACTGGTTCAGGTGGCCCAGCTTGCGGTCGCGCAAGGGGTAGGCCAGCTCGGGCTGCAGCACCGAGTAGGTGCCGGCCGAGCCGCAGCACAGGTGCGACTCGCTCTGCGCCACCCGGATGTCGAAGCCGAGCGCGCGCAGGTTCTGCTCGACGCCGCCGCGCAGCTTCTGCCCGTGCTGCAGCGTGCACGGCGGGTGGTAGGCGACGACGCCCTGGGGGGCGCGCACGCGCGCCTTCAGCAGCGGCACCAGCTCGGGCAGCAGCTCGCTCAGGTCGCGGGTCAGCGCGCTGATGCGCTCCGCCCGGGCCGCGTAGGCCGGGTCGTCCTTGAGGATGTGGCCGTACTCGCGCACCGTGACGCCGCAGCCCGAGGCGTTCATCACGATCGCCTCGACCGCGCCGCTGTCGACCTGCGGCCACCAGGCATCGATGTTGGCGCGCATCTGCGCCTTGGCGCCGTCCTGGTCGTCGAGGTGGAACTTCACGGCGCCGCAGCAGCCGGCCTTGTTCGCGATCACGGCCTCGATGCCGGCGGCGTCGAGCACGCGCGCGGTCGCGCTGTTGATGTTGGGCGCCATCGAAGGCTGCACGCAGCCGGCCAGCATCAGCACCTTGCGCGCGTGGCTGCGCCGGGGCCACGTGCCTGCGGGCTGCGGCACCGGCACCTTGGCCTGGAGCGGGGCCGGCAGCAGGCCGCGCACCGACTGGCCGAGCTTCATCGCCGGCGCGAAGAGGGGCGAGGGCAGCGCCTCCTTGAGAGTCCAGCGGACCGCCCTCTCGAGCGCCGGGCGGGGCACCTTGCGGTCGACGATCTTGCGGCCGATGTCGACCAGGTGGCCGTATTGCACGCCGCTCGGGCAGGTGCTCTCGCAGTTGCGGCAGGTCAGGCAGCGGTCCAGGTGCAGCTGGGTGCTGCGCGTCGGCTGCTTGCCTTCGAGCACCTGCTTGATCAGGTAGATGCGCCCGCGCGGGCCGTCGAGCTCGTCGCCGAGCAGCTGGTAGGTCGGACAGGTGGCGGTACAGAAGCCGCAGTGCACGCACTTGCGCAGGATCGCCTCGGCCTCGCGGCCGTCGGCGGTGCCCTGGAATTCGGGAGCGAGTTCGGTTTGCATGCGGGGCTTCAGTTCGCGGGGAGCGTGGAGGTCGAAGGGTAGAGCCGTGCGCGGTCGAAGACGGCGTGCGGGTCGAACTCGTTCATCAGCGCGCGGTGGATGCGCTCGACGGGCGCGCTCAGGGGGTCGAAGCGGTCGGCGGTCGACCCACCGTCCGCCGAGCCTCTGAACAGCGTCGCGTGGCCGCCGGCGGCACGGGCCGCCGCGCGCAAGCGCGCGCCCTGCCCGGGCGCCGCCCAGTACCAGCGCTGGCCGCCATGCCATTCGACCAGCGGCGCGCCTTCCACCGCGAGCACTGGCGCGGTCTGCGGCACCGAGAGCCGCCACAGTTCGCCCCCGCCTGCGGCGAACCACGGATGCTGCTGGTCGCGCAGCGACTGCCAGCCGGCCGCCGAGCGCGCCTTGTCCTGCCGCTCGCCGCCCAGTTGCGCGCAGGCCGCCTCGACCGCCGCCACCGCGCCGCGCAGGCGCAGCGACAGCACGCCCGCGCCGTCGCGCTCGCGCCAGACGCTGGCGTTGAGCGGCAGCGGCCGGCCGCCCCATTCATTGAGCAGGTCCAGCGCATCGGCCTGGCTGCAGGCGAATTCGAGCGTGGCCTCGGCCGGCGCCACCGGCAGCACCTTGAGGCTGGCTTCGGCGACCAGGCCGAGCGTCCCCATGGAACCGGCCAGCACGCGCGAGACGTCGTAGCCGGCGACGTTCTTCATCACCTGGCCGCCGAAGGTCAGCACCTCGCCGCGGCCGTTGACCAGCGTGACGCCCAGCAGGTAGTCGCGCACCGCGCCGACGCTGGCGCGCGCCGGGCCGCTCAGGCCGGCGGCGATCATGCCTCCTACGGTCGCTGCGCTCCCTGCGGCGGTGCCTCCGTCCAGGACGCGCTCGCCCAAGGGCTCGGCGCGGGTCCTTCCGGGCGCGAAGCGCGGCGGCTCGAAGGGCAGGCACTGGCCCTCTTGGGCCAGCAAGGCCTCGAGCTCGGCCAGCGGCGTGCCGGCGCCCACCGTGACAACCAGCTCGCTGGGCTCGTAGCTGGTGACGCCGGCGAGCGCAGCGGTTTCCAGCGGAACGCCGCGCGCGGCCTCGCCGTAGAAGGCCTTGGTGTTGCCGCCCCGGATGCTCAACGTCGTCCGGTCGGCGGCAGCGGCGCGGATGCGCTCGGCGATCGCGTTGAGGGCTTTGAAATCCATCGTGATGTCTTCTCGTTTTCTTTTCAGTGCGCCATTGCGCTGTGTCGTTCAGAACCGCGGCAGATCGGCAAACGGCAGCGTCTGCCCGGCGCGGAACACCTGCTTGCCGTACTCGGCGCAGCGCGACAGCGTCGGGATGACCTTGCCGGGGTTCAGCAGCCCCGCCGCGTCGAAGGCGCGCTTGACGCCGAACATCTGCTCGTTCTCGGTCGCGGTGAACTGCACGCACATGCTGTTGAGCTTCTCGACGCCGACGCCGTGCTCGCCCGACACCGTGCCGCCCATCGCGACGCTGGTCTCGAGGATGTCGGCGCCGAAGAGTTCGCAGCGGTGCAGCTCGTCGGGGTCGTTGGCGTCGAACAGCACCAGCGGATGCAGGTTGCCGTCGCCCGCGTGGAACACGTTGCAGCAGCGCAGCTTGTACTTCTTCTCCATCTGCTGGATGGCCAGCAGGATGTCGGCCAGGCGCTTGCGCGGGATGGTCGAGTCGAGGCACATGTAGTCGGGGCTGATGCGGCCCGAGGCCGGGAAGGCGTTCTTGCGGCCGCTCCAGAACCTGAGCCGCTCGTCCTCGCTGGTGCTGACCGCGATCGCGGTGGCGCCGCACTGGCGCAGCACCTCGGTCATGCGGCCGATCTCCTCTTCGACCTCCTCGGGCGTGCCGTCGGATTCACACAGCAGGATGGCGGCGGCTTCGAGGTCGTAGCCGGCGTGCACGAAGTCCTCGACCGCGGCGGTCATGGGCTTGTCCATCATCTCGAGGCCGGCCGGGATGATGCCGGCCGCGATCACCGCGGCGACCGCGTCGCCGGCCCTTCGCACGTCGTCGAAGCTGGCCATGATGCAGCGCGCCAGCTGGGGCTTGGGCACCAGCTTGACCGTGACCTCCAGGGTGACGGCCAGCATGCCCTCGCTGCCGATCACCAGCGCCAGCAGGTCGAGGCCGGCGCAGTCGAGGGYCTCGCTGCCGAACTCGATCGGCTCGCCTTCGGCCGTGAAGCCGCGCACCCGCAGCACGTTGTGCAGCGTGAGCCCGTACTTGAGGCAGTGCACGCCGCCCGAGTTCTCGGCGACGTTGCCGCCGATGGTGCAGGCGATCTGGCTCGACGGGTCGGGCGCGTAGTAGAGGTTGAAGGGCGCGGCGGCCTCGCTGATCGCGAGGTTGCGCACGCCGCACTGGACGGTCGCGGTACGGCTGACCGGATCCACCTCGATGATCCGGTTGAACTTGGCCAGCGACAGCGTCACGCCCGACGCGTGGGGCATTGCGCCGCCCGAGAGCCCGGTGCCGGCGCCGCGCGCGACCACCGGCACGCCGAGGCGGTGGCAGATCTGCAGGACCGCCGCCACCTGCGCCTCGGTTTCCGGCAAGGCCACGACCATCGGCCGCTGCCGATAGGCCGTGAGGCCGTCGCATTCGTAGGGCGTGGTGTCCTCGGCGTGCCAGATCAGCGCATGCGCGGGCAGGTGCGCCTGCAGCGCCTGGACCACCTGGGCCTGGCGGTCCGGCTTGGGCAGCGATTCGTGGGGGGCAGGAGCAGGCGGCGCGTTCATGCCTGCATTTTCGGCGCAGGCAGGCGCTGCCGGATCGAGGGTTTTTCTCTCGCGACTGGAAGAAAGTTTGTCGCCGCCGGGGCGGTGCGCACGATCAGTCCTCGAAGAAGGCGACGGGAAGCCCGGGCGTGTCGACGCGCATCCGGATCACGCAGCCCGAGGCCGGCCGCTCTTCGAGCTCGTCCGGGGGCCGGCCGCGGCGGGCGGTGGTGACGAACAGCGTCTTCAGGTCGTCGCCGCCGAAGCAGGGCATGGTCGGGCACTGGACCGGGGTCGCGAGCGCCGCCACCCGTTGGCCCGAAGGCGCGAAGCGCAGCAGCTGGCCGCCTTCGAACATCGCCACCCAGTAGTTCCCTTCGGCGTCGATCGTGGCGCCGTCGGGCCGGCCCTCGTAGCGCAGCGCCGACGCCGGCGTCCATCCCGCGGGCTTGTTCTTGAACTGCTGGAACACGCGTTCGCGCGACAAGATGTTCGCGCGTGCCGCCCAGTCCCAGGCCCGCACCCGGTGGGCCGCGGTGTCGGCCCAGTAGGCGGTGGCGTCGTCGGGCGCGAAAGCCAGCCCGTTGCCCGTGATGGCCTGGTTGGCCATCGGCACCAGCGTCGGGGCGCGGCCGCCGCGGGCGTCGAGGCAGTAGAGCGCCGCATTGGCGCGGTCCTTGGCCTCGTTGATGGTGCCGGCCCAGAAGCGGCCAAGCCCATCGCACTTGCCGTCGTTGAAGCGCATGGTGCGGATGTCGTGGTCGACGCGGGCCAGCGGCTTCAGCTCACCGCCCCAGACGGGCGCGCGGTAGACGCCGTCGCGCAGCGCGATCACCAGCCCGCCGCGCCGCGCCGGCGCCATGCAGCCGGGCTCGGTCGGGAGGCTCCAGCGCTCGACGGTCGGGCTGTCGTCGATGTCGCCCCGCGTGCGCAGCACCGCACGGCCGGGAATGTCGAGCCAGTAGAGCGAGCGCTCGCCCGGATGCCAGAACGGCGATTCGCCCAACTGGCTCAAGCTGTCGTTGAGAGTGGTCCACATAAGAAAATTATGCTCGCCCCCAGGTTGGGCTCACTTCGTGTAGCCCGCCCACCCCCTACCGGGGGCGCAGCCAGCGGCCCGGCGAAGCCGGTTCCGCAGCCGCCCACGAACAGGCGCGCTGCGCGCAGCCGAAACTGGCACGCAAGAAGAACTGGACAGGGGTGGGGATGGGGGCCAGGGACTGCGCCTGGCCGGCCGGCGAAGCCAGGCCCGTTGGTGAAACACCGCGGATCCGGCTCTGCCGGTCCGCTGGTGTTGCCCCCGGTAGGGGGTGGGCGCCCCGACACGAAGTGCGGGGCAACCTGGGGGCGAGCAACAGTTCAGCGGTTGTATGCGGTTTCGCCGTGCGAGGAGATGTCGAGGCCTTCGCGCTCTTCTTCTTCGGAGACCCGCAGACCGATGGTCAGGTCGGCGATCTTGAAGGCGATGAACGCCACCACGCCCGACCAGACGATGGTCAGCGCCACGGCCTTGAGCTGGATCCAGACCTGGGCGCCGATGCCGTTGGAGATGACGCCCGCCGTCACCCAGTCGCCGACCAGGCCGGGGCCGCCGAGCGCTTGGGTGTTGAACACGCCGGTCAGCAGCGCGCCGACGATGCCGCCGACGCCGTGGACGCCGAAGACGTCGAGCGAGTCGTCCGCGCCGAGCATCTTCTTGAGGCCGTTGACGCCCCAGAGGCAGGCGAAGCCGGCGACGAAGCCGACGATGAGCGCGCCCATCAGGCCGACGTTGCCGGCGGCCGGGGTGATGGCCACCAGGCCGGCGACGGCGCCGGACGCAGCACCCAGCATCGAGGCCTTGCCGCGCATCAGCGCTTCACCGATGCACCATGCGAGCACCGCGGCGGCGGTGGCCGAGAAGGTGTTCATGAAGGCCAGCACGGCGCTGGTGCTCGATTCGAGGGCGGAGCCGGCGTTGAAGCCGAACCAGCCGACCCACAGCAGCGAGGCGCCGACCATGGTGAGCGTCAGCGAATGCGGCGTGAAGGATTCCTTGCCGTAGCCGATGCGCTTGCCGATCAGGTAGGCACCCACGAGGCCGGCGACGGCGGCGTTGATGTGCACCACGGTGCCGCCCGCGAAGTCGAGCGCGCCCCATTGCCAGATCAGGCCGGCCTTGTCGTTCATGGCGTCGACCACTTCCTTGCTCGCGTAGGCGTCCGGGCCCATCCAGAACCAGACCATGTGCGCGATCGGCGCATAGCTGAAGGTGAACCAGATCACCATGAACAGCAGCACGGCCGAGAACTTGATGCGTTCGGCGAAGGCGCCGACGATCAGGCAGCAGGTGATGCCGGCGAAGGTGGCCTGGAAGGCGGCGAACAGCAGCTCGGGGATGTAGACGCCCTTGCTGAAGGTCGCGCCCGGGGCGAACACGCCGGTGGCCGGATCGAAGATGCCCCTCATGAAGAGCCGGTCGAAGCCGCCGATGAAGGCGTTGCCCTCGGTGAAGGCCAGGCTGTAGCCGTAGATCATCCACAGCACGACGATCATCGAGAACGTGACCATCACCTGCATCAGCACCGACAGCATGTTCTTGCTGCGCACCAGGCCGCCGTAGAACAGCGCCAGGCCGGGGATGGTCATCATGATCACGAGCAGCGTCGAGACCATCATCCAGGCGGTATCGCCCTTGTTGAACG
>NZ_JBFUCI010000326.1:0-7393 GCF_056405335.1 Variovorax sp. P1_H12_2 | reverse complement strand
GCCCGGTCGCAGGCCGACGGCTCGCCGGCTGCGGCGCGCAGCGCCGGCGCCAGCAGCGAGATCCCGCCGGTCGCGGCGGCCACGCCCACGTTGGCGGCCTGGTGCACGGCACCGCGCGGATTGATGCTCAGCTCGGGTGCGTCGAGCGGGCCCTGGAGCAGCATCAGCTCGACCAGGCTGCTCGCTTTCAGGTCGAGGCCCCGCTTGACCTGGGGCCGGAACGCCAGCGAGAGGGTCTGCCGGGCGAGATTGATCTCGCCGCTGGCCGAGACCGCGATCTGCTGCGTTTCCACCGCGATCGAGCGGTCGATCGCCGCCACGCCGTCGCGCAGAGGCAGCTGTGCGACGGCGCACTGCACGACCAGGTCGTCGCGCGGCACGTTGCTCGGGATCAGCGCATCGATCAGGCGCGAGAGGAGGTCGCGGTCCAGCGCTGCGCCCCGGCCCACCAGCCCGACGTCGCGGGCGCTCAGCAGGGCGCTGCCGCTCGATGACGCGGCCAGCGCCGCGGGCGTGCGGCCGGACATCGCGAGCTTGGCTTCGAGGTCGGCATGGCCGCCCTTGAAGCGCCGACTGCCTGGGTGCGCCGCGTCCAGTGCCTCGACCGACATCGACCTGGCGCTCAGTTGCAGGTCGATGTGCGGTGCGGCATCGGGGTGCAGCGCGACCCGGAGCTGTCCCCGGGCCTGGCCGCCGGCGATGGCAAAGCTGAACGGCTCGACCTGCAGCCGTCCGGGACTGAAATTGACATGGGCCTGGAAGGCCGAGATGGCCGGCAGCCGCGGGAGGCTCAGCGCGGCCGCCGACAGTGCTGCCTCGAGCCGCAATGGCGCGTCGCCGAGCTTGAGAGTCGCGTTGCCGGTCAGGCGTTGTCCGGCCACCGACAGCGCCATCGGATCGGCGCGCCACTGCGCCGGCGCATGCACCACCGTCGCGTGCCATTCGAGCGGCACCGGGATCATCTGTGCCGCCGGGCCGAACGGCGCCAGCGCCGGCGCCGCATCCACCCGGACCGACACCCTGGCGTCGAAGGCTCCGGCGTGTTCGCCGGTGCCGATGCTGCCCTGGACCGCGAGGGAAGCACCCTCGGTGCTGGCGCGCAAGTCGAGCGGCCACTCGGCGGTGCCGGCCCACAGCGCCTCGATCGGTCCGACCTCGCCCTTCACCTTCCAGTGTTGAGGCCCGAACGCCAGCTCGGCGGTGAACTGGCTCCGGTGGTCCGTCGTGGCCAGCGCCAGCGATTCGATGCGCAGGGTCTGCCCGGTCGGGAGGCCGATGTCGGCGCCCTGGGCGTCGACGCTCAGGATGTGCAGGGTGCCGGCGAGCAGGTCGCGCAGCGAGACTTCGAAGGCGACATCCCTGGCCCGCAATGTGTCGACGTGCGTGCTTCCCCGGGGGCTGGCGAGCACCACGTCCGTGGCCTCGATGGCGAAGGTCGGCACGAGGCGCAGGTTCAGGTCGCCCTCGATGCGGAAGTCGCGCCCGGTCGCGGTGCTCACGCGCTCCGCGAGCATGGACGCCAGCCGCGCGGGCGGATAGGCCTGCCGGAAGGCGACCCAGGCCGCCGCGGCGAGCAGGCCGAGCACGCACAGCGCGATCAATGCGATCAGCGCGCGGCGCCCCGTGCGGCGTCCGCCGTTCTTGTCGTCCCGAGGGGTTCTGGTCTCCATCCGCGCATTCTCATGCTTGCGCCCCGACCCGGTTCAACGGTTCGGTGCGGGTCGCTCAGCGCGCGCCGTGTCGCTCCGCGGCGCTGCAGTGCGCCAGGAAATCCGTGGTCGCGCGGCCCAACCGCTTTTCACGGTGCAGCACGATGGAAAGCTGGCGGCTTGCCCTGGGCAGGCGTGTGCGCAGTTCAACCAGGTGCCCGTCCGCCACGCTTTGCTCCACCGCGTAGCGGGAAAGGCAGCCGAGGCCATCGCTCGCCGCCACCACGCGCTTGATCGCTTCGGTGCTTCCGAGTTCGAAGCCGACGCGGACCTGTCCCAGGTTTTTCAGCAACCACTCGTCCGAGATCTGGCGTGTGCCGGAACCGTGTTCCCGGAGCACCCAGGTGGCGGCGGACAACTGGCGGGTCGTTGCGCAGCGATTCGCCAGTGGGTGGCCCGGTGCAGCGAGGATCACCATTTCGTCATCCAGCCAGGGCCGCACGACCAGATCGGAATGCGTCTGCGACCCTTCGACGAAGCCGATGTCGACATCCAGGGCGGCGACCGCGTCGATCACTTCGCTGGTATTGCCTATGCGCAGATGGATCTGGCTCTTGGGGTGCAGTTGGGTCCACTGCGACACCAGGCTCGGCAACAGGTATTCGCCGATCGTGAAGCTGGCGGCAACGCGCAGAGGCGCAGCGTGCTCGTCCGTGAACAGGGCCTGCACCTCGGCCGCCTGCTCGACCAGGGCTTGGGCCTTGGGCAACAGCGCGCGCCCGTTCTCGTTGAGCAGCAGACGTCGGCCGATGCGGTCGAACAGCTCGACGCCGAGCGCGCCCTCGAGTTCGGCCAGCGAGGTGCTCGCCGCAGATTGCGAGCGGGCGATCCGGTCGGCCGCCGCGCGTGTGCTGCCGCTGCGCGCCGTGGCCAGAAAGACTTCGAGCTGACGCAGGTTGAGGCGCAGGCGCTGGAATGATTGCTGATTTGATTTATCGATCATTCTGAACACTATTATCCGCTTTTTTCTTTAACAGCCTTTGCCTACCATCCAGCTCATGAAGGGGCCACGACCCTCCCACGTGCAATCCACACGCTGTTCGAAAGAGATTCTCCAGTGTTCAGTTTCCTGTCGCCAACCTCCGCCGCCGACACGGGCCACCCCGCCTGGTTGCCGCAGCAACTGCGGCAACTTCTCCCCGGCGCCGCCTTGTCCAGTGTGATCGCGATGGCCGCCACGCTGGTGTCCACTTTGCATGGCGGGCCCCAATTCCTGTATGCGCTGTTCTTTGGCGTGGCTTTTCATTACCTCAGCCATGACGCCAAGACCCGGCCCGGCATCGAATTCTGTTCGCGCACCGTGCTGCGACTGGGCGTCGGCCTCCTCGGGGCGCGGATTACCGCGAGTCAGATTGCCGGCCTGGGGTGGAGCACCGCGGCCATCGTCATCGTCGCCGTCGTGACCACGCTGCTGTGTGGGGTGCTGCTGGGACGTCGCCTGGGCATGAGTCGCGCGCAAGCCGTCTTGTCCGGCGGTTCGGTCGCCATCTGCGGCGCGTCGGCCGCTCTGGCGATCTCGGCGGTGTTGCCGCGCGACAAGGAGAGCGAGCGCTTCACCCTGATGGTGGTGGTGACCGTGACCGTGCTGTCGACCCTGGCGATGGTGATCTATCCGCTGGTTGCCCAGCTGCTGCATCTGCCGCCCGAGCTGGCCGGGCTTTTTCTGGGCGGAACGATCCACGACGTCGCGCAGGTCGTCGGCGCCGGCTACATGCTGAACCAGGAAACCGGCGACTACGCCACCATCGTCAAGCTGTTCCGTGTGTCCATGCTGGCCGTCGTCGTGGTGGTGGTGTCCGGCCTGTTCAAGCGACAGCGTGCGGCGAGCGACAGCGCTTCCGCCGGCGCCAGGCAGGCCCTGGTGCCGTGGTTTCTGTGGGTCTTCGTGGCCCTGGTCATCCTCAACTCCCTGGGCGGCGTGCCGGCGGCGGTGCAGACCGGCCTCAACGACGTCTCCCGCACGTGCCTGGTCGTCGCCATTGCGGCGCTGGGCGTGAAGACTTCATTCAGGCAACTGGCCCGCGCCGGCTGGCGGCCCTTCGCGCTGCTGCTGGTCGAGACGCTGTGGATGGCCGGCTTTGTACTGGCCGCCATCGCGATGCGAAACTGAAGGCCTCGCATCCCTGTCGAATTCGAACATCGACCTTCCTTCTACAACGAGAGTCTTCCTATGAACGGCGCGGAGAAGCTGGTCCACACGCTCATCGACCACAAGGTCGACGTGTGCTTCACGAACCCTGGCACCTCGGAGATGCACTTTGTCGCCGCGCTCGACAAGATCGAGGGCATGCGCTGCGTGCTGGGCCTGCACGAGACCGTGGTCACGGGGGCCGCCGATGGCTACTACCGGATCGCGGATCGTCCGGCCGCCACCTTGCTCCATCTGGGTCCCGGGCTGGGCAACGGACTGGCCAATCTCCACAATGCCAAGAAGGCGCGATCCGGCATCGTCAACATCGTCGGTGACCATGCCGTCGACCACCTGAAGCTGGATGCGCCGCTCACGTCAGACATCCACGCCATCGCGGGCTCGATGTCCCAGTGGGTGCGCACGAGCCCCACCGTCGATGACATCGCCGCCGACGGCGCCGAGGCGGTTCGCCAGGCGAATTCCCGTCCTGCGCGCATCGCGACGCTGATCCTGCCGGCCAACGTGGCATGGTCCGAAGTCCCCAATGACCAGGGGACGCCCAAGGAAGCGCCGGCACAGCCGACCGCGCAGCACCCGCGAGATTTCGACCGGATCGTCAAGGCCCTGCGTGACGACCCTCAGTCCACCCTGCTGCTTCTGGGCGATCGCGCGCTGCGCACGACGTGCACGAACCTGGCAGGTCAGATCTCCGCGGCCACGCGCTGCGAAGTGCGTGCGGAGTTCTATACCGCGCGGCTGGAGCGCGGTGCCGGACGCGTCCTCGTGCCCCGCCTGCCGTACGCCGTCGATCCTGGCCTGGCAGCGCTCGCGAAGTTCAAGCGAATCGTCCTTGTCGGAGCCAAGGCGCCGGTTGCATTCTTCGCGTATCCGAACAAGCCTGGGCGGCTGTCCGCGCCGGGGTGTGAGTTCCTGACGCTATCGACGCCCGACGACTTGCCGGAGGAGGCGCTCTCGGCCCTGTGCGAAGCGCTGGGTGCGAATCGTCGCGCACCGGCCCACGTGGTCGAGCAGGACGCGCAGGCGCCCTTCGCCGGGGCGTTGAGTCCCGAAGGGATCGGCCGGACGTTGGCCGCCACGCTGCCTGCGCACGCGATCGTCGTCGAAGAGGCGATGACCACCGGGCGCGGTTTCGATGCGCTGACCGCGCAGGCCGCCCCTCATGACTGGCTGACCAGTTGCGGCGGTGCGATCGGCTTTGCCTTGCCCGCCGCAGTCGGGGCGGCGATGGCTGCTCCGGAACGTCGGGTGCTCGCTCTCGAAGGCGACGGCAGCGGGATGTACACGCTCCAGTCGCTGTGGACCATGGCGCGGGAGAACCTGGACATCACGGTGGTGATCTTCGTGAACCGCGCCTACAGCATCCTGCGGGGCGAGCTTGCGGCGGTCGGCGCCGGAACTCCGGGCGTTCGGGCGCAGGACATGCTGTCGCTCGAAAGGCCTGCGCTGGACTGGTCGAGCCTGGCCAAGGGCATGGGTGTGAACGCCACCCGGGTCGGCGACCTCGAATCGCTGGGAAAGGCGCTGGTGCGCTCCTACGAAACGCCGGGTCCGACGCTCATCGAAGCCATTCTCTGAGCGCCAGCGCAAAACCGGTCCATGGCAACCCAGCCCATCATCAATCTGTCGAATGGGTAACCTCTGTGAACAGCTTTGCTCGTCCGACGTGTAGTCGAACGGGAACTTCCCGTCGCTGTTTGAAACTCACGAATGCTTCATTGCGATGACGCCCTCGACGGCAGCCCGGCTACATTGACCACTCCATTGCCGCTTCTCGACCTGTACTGAAATCTTATGTTGACCCGCATGTTTGTCTGCGCGTGCCTCACGCTGCTTTCGTCTTTCTCCCTTGCTGAAGTCGGCACCTCCGCCGATATGGCCGAACGCTACCTTGACGTTCAACGCTGCATCGAGCGGGACATGGGCAAGCTGTGGCAAGAAAAATATGGCATCGAGCTGACGATCAACCGATGGGGCGCCGTCGAGGCGATCGGCGCTTCGATCGACGCTGCCCCTCAGGTTGTTCGCATGACGGATCTGCGTTGCCGCCGCGAACGGGATCTGGCAGGCCAACCCCGACCATGACGCCTTGGCACCCTCACGGATGAGCGGCAGCAGACCTTCCCTAGGAGAGCGGCCGGGGAAGGTRCTGCTGCCGCCAGCTGCTCGGGCTTTGGTCGAAATGCTTGATGAACCAGCGCGTGAAAGAGCTGTTTTCCGCAAAGCCGGCCAGTGAGGCGGCCTCGCTGACAGAGAGCTGCGGGTTCTTCAGGGCGCGGATGGCAGCCTGGCTGCGAACGGCGTCCAGGGTGTCCTGAAAGCTGGTGCTGTGGTTCTCCAGCTGGCGCTGGAGGGAGCGTGACGTGCAGCCCAGCGCGCTGGCCACCTGGGCGATGCTGTGGCGGCCGTGCGGCAACAAGGACTGGATGGCGCTTCGCACCTGCTGCTCGATGGACTTCGGGGATTGGCTGGGGGCGTGCATGTCCATCAGGAACCGGGCATGCCGCTCCATGCCGCTGTCGTGCTCCGGGTCGAGAAGCTGCAGGTCCTGGTTGGACACCACGATGCCGTCGAAGTCCGAGGCAAACACGATCTCGTTGCCGAGCACTCGACGGTGATGGGCCGTGCTGGTGGGAGGCGCGTGCGAGAAATGCACGCCGATCGGGTTCCAGTCCTTGCCCAGTTGGTGGCGGCACAGGCTCAGCAAGGCCGTGATGCCCAGTTCCATGGGGTGGCGCCCCGGCGTCTCCCGTTCGGTGTCCAGCTGCAGCTGGATGATGGACAGCCGCCCCTGTGTCACGGTTTCMGTGGTGATGGTGGTGCTGATCAGGTGGTGGTAGTCCTTGAGCGTTTGCAGCAGGGTGGCCAGGCTGGCCTGGTGCTGCAGCAGCAGGCTGATCTGCCCGAAGTCCGACAACCGCCAGCACGATCCCATGAGCAATCCGAGCGATGCGTTGCCGGCTTGCGCGGAAGAGGCTTCCAGCGGTTGGGCGAAGGCTGTCTCGGGCACCAGCAGGTCGGGTGAGTTCAGGCAGCTGTGGTCCAGGCCCGCCTGCCGGAGCATGCGCATCGGATCGATGCCGAGTTCCTGCGCGACTTTCGAGTACTTGTTCAGGCTGATGCTTCGGATGCGGGGCGTCATGGTGGCAGGTCCAGGCCCCTTGGCCGCTTGCGGCAGGGGCGTTTCAAAGCGCAGCGGTGGTCCTGAACCCATCCGGGAATGGTAGGGGATTCAGTGCACAGACGCGAATCAATGCCCCGAACGCGTGGTCAATGGCGTGGGTGCCGCAGGCTTTGATGGAGATGGCGAATCCTGTTGGGTTCGGCAGGCTGGGGGCGCGTGCCGCAGTCTGCGTGCAGACCCTCACAGGGTTTTCCCCTTGCGGCGCGACTGGGCAAGAACCTGTCGTGATCGGCAAAGCGGGTTTGCTGCGTGTGATTCGAGAATTTGTCCAACCGGCAGGCAGAGCGTGAATGCATCGCAAGACCTGCTGCGGTGGACTTCAAGGAGACAGCAGTGGCACAAGTGATCAGA
>NZ_JBFUCI010000325.1:0-7403 GCF_056405335.1 Variovorax sp. P1_H12_2 | reverse complement strand
CTACAAAGCCATTGATTATAAGTAAAAACCCATGGCATTCCGCCAGCCCGCTCGGCGGAGTGGGAAAAGTTCCCTTGGCGTGCACCGAGGGATCCGCAAGCCGCTTGGGAAAGGCCCGAGCGCCCCCACCATAATTCCTCATGCACCCGATCACCGACGCCCTCCCCGACGCCCTCTGCTACCTCGACGGCAGCTACACGCCGCTGCGCGACGCCAAGATCAGCGTGCTCGATCGCGGCTTCATCTTCGGCGACGGCGTCTACGAGGTGGTGCCCGCCTACGGCGGCCAGCCCTTCTGCTTCGACGAACACATGGCGCGGCTCGAGCGTTCGCTGGCCGAGCTCCAGATCCGCAATCCGCTCTCCACGGCGCAGTGGCGCGCGATCGCCATGCGGCTGGTCGACGCCGCGGCACCCGCGCAGCGGGCGGGCATGCAGGGCATCTACATCCAGGTCACRCGCGGCGTGGCGCCGCGCGACCATGCGATGCCGCAGGGCCTGCAGCCGACGGTGTTCGTGATGGTGAACCCCATGAAGCCGGTCGCCGATGCGGTGCGCGCCAAGGGCGTCGCCTGCGTGAGCGCGCCCGACTTCCGCTGGCAGAAGGCGCACATCAAGACCACCAGCCTGCTCGGCGCGGTGCTGGCGCGCCAGATCAGCGTCGAGGCCGGCGCCGCGGAAACCATCATGTTCCGCGACGAGGGGCTCAGCGAGGCCTCTTCCAGCAACGTCTGGGTGGTGAAGGATGGCGTCGTGAGCGGTCCGCCCAAGGACCAGTGGGTGCTGGCGGGCATTCGCTACGGCCTGATCGAGCGCCTCTGCGCCGACGCCGGCATCCCCTTCACGCTGCGCCGCATCGCCCGCGACGAGGTCTTCGGCGCCGACGAACTGCTGCTGTCCTCGGCCAGCAAGGAAGTGCTGCCGGTGGTCACGCTCGACGGCCGCAGCATCGGCGCCGGCAGCCCCGGCCCGATCTACCAGGCGCTCTACGCCGGCTACCAGCGGGCCAAGGCCCGCAGCCCCCAAGACCAAGGAGTTCCCGCATGACCACCGCACCCGACGCCCCGCTCGACGCCCGCAAGGARTCGCTGATCGAGTACCCCTCGAAGTTCCCGATCAAGGTGATGGGCGCGAAGGCCGACGGCTTCGTGCACGCCGTGACGCAGATCGCCGAGCAGTTCGATCCGCAGTTCGACGCCACGACCGTCGAGCTGCGCAACAGCAAGGCCGGCAACTACCTGGGCGTGACGATCACGGTCACGGCCACCAGCCGCGAGCAGCTCGACGACCTCTACCGGGCCCTGTCGAGCCACCCGATGGTGAAGGTGGTGCTCTGATCGCTGCGCTCCAGACGCGGCTGCTCGGCCGCGTCGACTACGCCCCGACCTACGCGGCGATGCGGCAGGCGACGCTGGACCGCAGCGCCGACAGCCCCGACCAGTTGTGGCTCTGCGAGCATGCGCCGGTCTACACCCAGGGCCTGGCGGGCAAGGCCGACCATGTGCTGAACCCCGGCGAGATCCCCGTGATCCAGACCGACCGCGGCGGCCAGGTGACCTACCACGGCCCCGGCCAGGTGGTGGCCTATCCCCTGATCAATCTGAAGCGGGCCGGCTACTACGTGAAGGAATACGTGTACCGGATCGAGGAAGCCGTGATCCGCACGCTGGCCCATTTCGAGGTCACGGGGCACCGCGTCGCCGGCGCGCCCGGCATCTACGTGCGCCTGGACGATCCGTTTTCGCATGCCGCGCTGACCGGTCCGCGGCACCCCGCGGACCCCTTCCGCGGCCTCGGAAAGATCGCCGCGCTCGGCATCAAGGTCAGCGGCCACTGCACCTACCACGGCGTCGCGCTCAACGTGGCGATGGACCTGGAACCCTTCACGCGGATCAACCCTTGCGGCTACGCGGGGCTCCAAACCGTCGATCTTTCTACAATCGGCGTTCAAACAACCTGGGACGAAGCCGCGCAGGTGCTGGGCAGCAAGCTCGGCATCTACCTCGCGCCCTGAGCCCCGTCAAAGAGAAGCCATGAGCACAGCGCCGGACCGCTCCAAGCAAGCTCGCACCGCAGTGCGCAGCACGGAGGTTATTCAATGAGCACACTCGACGTTGTCCGCGACCCCCAAGGACCCGAAAGCTACAACCCCCTCGCCAAGCAGAAGGCCGCGGCCAAGCTGTCGCGCATCCCGGTCAAGGTGGTGCAGGGCGAGGTGCTCAAGAAGCCCGAGTGGATCCGCGTCAAGGCCGGCTCGCCGACCACCCGCTTCTACGAGATCAAGCAGATCCTGCGCGAAAGCAACCTGCACACGGTCTGCGAGGAAGCCTCATGCCCCAACATCGGCGAGTGCTTCGGCAACGGCACCGCCACCTTCATGATCATGGGCGACAAGTGCACCCGGCGCTGCCCGTTCTGCGACGTCGGCCACGGCCGGCCCGATCCGCTCGACACCGACGAGCCGCTGAACCTCGCCAAGACCATCGCCCGGCTGCGCCTCAAGTACGTGGTGATCACCAGCGTCGACCGCGACGACCTGCGCGACGGCGGCAGCCAGCATTTCGTCGACTGCATCCGCAACATCCGCGAGCTCTCGCCGCAGACGCAGATCGAGATCCTGGTGCCCGACTTCCGCGGCCGCGACGACCGCGCGCTCGAGATCCTCAAGGCCGCGCCGCCCGACGTGATGAACCACAACCTGGAAACCGCGCCGCGCCTCTACAAGGAAGCGCGCCCGGGCAGCGACTACCAGTTCAGCCTCAACCTGCTGAAGAAGTTCAAGGCGCTGCACCCTCAGGTTCCGACCAAGAGCGGCATCATGGTCGGCCTGGGCGAGACCGACGAGGAGATCCTGCAGGTGATGCGCGACATGCGCGCGCACGACATCGACATGCTGACCATCGGCCAGTACCTGTCGCCCAGCAGCAGCCACCTGCCGGTGCGCCGCTACGTGCATCCCGACACCTTCAAGATGTTCGAGGAAGAGGCCTACAGGATGGGCTTCAGCCATGCGGCAGTGGGCGCCATGGTGCGCAGCAGCTACCACGCCGACCAGCAGGCCCACGCCGCCGGCGTCTAGCGGGCGACGGCCAAACGCAGGGCGAAGAACGACAGGATCTCGTCGCGCGCGGCGATCGTCGGCTGGCCCGCCTCGTCGATCAGGTGGGCGGTCACCACGCTGTGCGGGCTCGCGACCACCTGGGCGAAAAACGGCGCCAGCGCGTCGCGGTTGGCGGCGCTGTGCGGCAGCACGCGCGCAATGAAGCGATCGCCCAGGGCCTCGGCGTAGGCGGCGAAGCGCTGGCCGGTGCAGAAGCGATCACCCTCGAAACGGTAGGCCATGACGGTCAGGCCGTCCCGCTCCAGGCGTCGCCGAACCGCGGCGAGTTCGTCGGCCGCGCTTTCGATCCCGGCCGGCTGGTCCAGGGGCAGCGACGGCTGGCACAGGACCGGCGCGAGCACCGAGGCCTCGAGCGTCATCGTCAGCGCGAAGTTGCCGGTGAAGCACATCCCGATCGCACCGACGCCCGGGCCGCCGCACTGCTGGTGCGCCAACCTCGCCAGCGCGCGCAGCCACTGGGTCACCGGGCTCGACCGGTCGGCCGCGAAGGCGCGGAACTCGGCGCTGACGCATGCCCGACGGAACGTGGCCGTGGCCTCCTCGACATCCGGCACCGCCCCATCGCGGCCGAACAGCGAAGGCATGTAGACCGTGAATCCCGCGTCCCGGACCCAGCGGCTGAAGCGCGCGACATGCGGGCTGATGCCCGGCATCTCGGTCATGACGATCACCGCCGGGCCGGCGCCCGCCACGTGAACCACCTTGGCGACGCCATCCAGGGTGATCTCGCGCGAATCGAAGTCGTCGAGCGGATCGTGGGCATTCAGATCGCGTTTCGGCACAGGGGGACCTTTCTTGGTTTCAGGCCTTTGATTGCAACCGGCCGGCCGCTAGACTGCCAGTGTCCATTTAGACGCTTATCAGGCGTTTTCAGCCATGCACGACTTCACCGTCCTGGTTCTGCCCGGGGCCTACGGCACCAGCGTTGCCGTCACGCTCGATATCCTGAATGCCGCGGCCGCGCTCGCGCCCCGGGTGAAGATGCCGCAGCCGACCTGGCGCGTGCTGTCGCCGGATGGCGCCGCAGTCGCGCTGAGCGGCGGCCTGCAGGTGGCGACCGCGGCCCTGCCCGGCCGTGTGCGGGCCGATGCCTCGACCTGGATCATTCCCGGCCTGGGCGTGGACAAGCCCTCCGAGCTGGCGGGCCGCCTGGCGAGCGACGACGCCACGCGCGCGATCGACGCGGTCAGCCGGCACGGCGCGCGGGGTGGCGCGGTGGCGGCCTCGTGTTCGGCCGTGTTCCTGCTCCAGGCGGCAGGCTTGCTGCGGCAACGGCGGGTCACGACCTCGTGGTGGCTCGCGCCCGAGCTGCGGCGCGTCGAGCCCCGGTGCGTCGTGGACGCGGATCGCATGGTGTGCGCCGATGGGCCGGTGATCACCGCCGGCGCCGCGTTTGCGCAATCGGACCTGATGCTGCACCTGCTGCGCACGCGCTTCGGCACCGCGCTCGCCGATGCGGTCGGCAAGGTGCTGCTGATCGACGGGCGGCAGGCGCAGGCCCCGTTCGCCGTGCCGTCGATGATGTCCAACGGCAATCAACTGGTCGCCCGTTTGACGCAACGCATCGAGTCGGCCCTGCCCAGGCCGCCCAGCGTGGCGGTGCTGGCCGAAGAATTCGCCATGTCGCAGAGGACGCTGGCGCGGCACGTGCGCGCCGCCACGGGCCAGGGTGCGCTGGCACTCGTGCAGAGCGTGCGGCTGAACAGGGCACGCATGCTGATCGAATCGAGCCGGATGACGATCGAGCAGATCGCCACTCAGGTCGGCTACGAGGATGCGACGGCGTTGAGGCGACTCATGCGCCGGGCGGCCGGCGCCACGCCGAGCAAGTTTCGCTCGGGCTGGCAAACGGCCTGACGCCGGGTGCCGCCGCGCTCGGGTCCGCCGCGTAAGATTCGCGCTGACCTTGCCGCCATCGCCCGACCCTTTGGAGCTAACGAAAAAATGAGCCATTTCGAGGCCGCCATCCGCCGCKACTTCGGCGTGATCGCCGATCTGATTTCCATCCACGCGCAGCGAGCCCCCGAGCGGCCCGCACTGGCCGATGCCGCGCGCGAACTGAACTACGGCGCGCTCGATGCGCTGATGGACCGCATCGCGGCCAGCCTGCAGCGAGACGGCCTCGGTGCCGGCGACGCGATCGCGATCTGCGCGGCGTCGAGCGTCCACTACGCGGCCGTGTTCCTCGGTGCGCTTCGTGCCGGCATCGCGGTCGCTCCGCTGGCCCCTGGCTCCACGCCCGCCAGCCTGGCGCGGATGATCGAGGACGCCCAAGCGCGCGTCCTGTTCGTCGATGAAGCCTCCGCGGCAGTGATCGGGCCGGCGGCCGAAGGCGCCATCCCGCGCATCGCGCTCGATGGCTCCGCGGCCGGCGGCGACTTCGAGCGCTGGCTGGCACCGGCAGGCGTCAGGCCCGCCGCGGTCGAACCTCAGCCGGCCTGGCCCTTCAACATCATCTATTCGTCGGGCACCACGGGCGAGCCCAAGGGCATCGTGCAGGGCCACGGCATGCGCTGGGCCCACGTGCAGCGCGGCGCCACGTACGAGTACGGGCCCGAAACAGTCACGCTGCTGTCGACGCCGCTCTACTCCAACACCACGCTGGTCGTGTTCTTCCCGACGCTCGCCTTCGGCGGCTGCGTGGTGCTGATGCCCAAGTTCGACGCCGCGGCCTACCTGAAGCTGGCGGAGGACCGCCGCGTGACCCACACCATGCTGGTGCCGGTGCAGTACCAGCGCCTGATGGCACGCCCCGATTTCGATGCCCACGACCTCGCCAGCTTCAAGTACAAGTTCAGCACCAGCGCGCCTTTCAACGCGGCGCTCAAGGCCGACGTGCTCAAGCGCTGGCCCGGCGGCCTGATCGAGTTCTACGGCATGACCGAAGGCGGCGGCACCTGCATCCTCGAGGCCCACCTGCACCCGGACAAGCTGCACACCGTGGGCCGGCCGGCCGAAGGCAGCGACATCCGGCTGATCGACGAGGAAGGCCGCGAAGTCGCCCGCGGCGAGGACGGCGAAGTGGTCGGGCATTCGGCCGGCATGATGGTCGGCTACCACCGCCAACCGGCCAAGACCCGCGAAGCCGAGTGGTTCGATCCCACGGGCAAGCGCTTCATCCGCACCGGCGATGTCGGCCGCTTCGACGACGACGGCTTCCTGACACTGTTCGACCGCAAGAAGGACATGATCATCAGCGGCGGCTTCAACATCTATCCGAGCGACCTCGAGGCCGTGGTGCGCGCCCATCCGTCGGTGGCCGACGTGGCGGTGGTCGGCGTGCCTTCCGAGCAATGGGGCGAGACGCCGGTGGCCTTCGTGGTGCGCCGCGGCGGCGACGACACGACGGCCGAGGCGCTGCTGCAGTGGACCAACGACCAGCTCGGCAAGACCCAGCGCCTGGCCCGCCTGCAGTTCATCGACGAGCTTCCGCGCAGCGCGATCGGCAAGGTGCTCAAGCGCGAGTTGCGTGAGCTCCCCGCGCGCTGACGCCGGCCCGGACGCTGCCGAGCACGGCGGCGGCCATGGCCTGCTGTGGGTGCTGCTGGCCGCCGCCGTCCTCTTCGCGCTGGTCCGCCCGCGCGCACCGATGGACTACCTCCGGCTGGTCGACTGGCAGACCCTCGGCGCGCTGGCCGGTCTGCTGGCGATCACCCAGGGCGTCGAGCGCAGCGGCATGCTGCAGGCCGCCGCGGCGCGGCTGCTGGCACGCACCACGGACCTGCGCCGCCTGGTGCTGCTGCTGGCCGCCAGCGCCGCCGTGCTGTCGGCGCTGGTGACCAACGACGTCAGCCTGTTCCTGCTGGTGCCGCTCACGCGCGTGCTCGCGACCCAGGCGCACCTGCCGCTGGCGCGGCTGGTGGTGATCGAGGCGCTGGCGGTCAATGCCGGCTCGGCACTGACGCCGATCGGCAACCCGCAGAACCTGTTCCTCTGGCATCGCTCGGGCGAGAGCTTCGTCGGCTTCGTGGCGATGATGGCGCCGACCGTGGCGGTGATGCTGTTCTGGCTGTTCGCCGCGATCTGGTTCATGGTGCCGCGGGTCCCGATCGCGCTCAAACCGGCGGCGCGCGACGCGGCACCGGTGCAGCCGCGCCTGCTGGCGCTGTCGGGCCTGCTGTTCGTCGGCTTCGTGATCGCGCTCGACCGCCATTGGCTGCTGGCCGGCCTCGGCATGGTGTTCGGCGCCTTCCTGCTGCTGCGCCCGCGCGTGCTGCTGGGCATCGACTGGGCCCTGCTGGCGATCATCGCGCTGATGTTCGTCGACCTGCGCCAGTTGGCCG
>NZ_JBFUCI010000324.1:0-7407 GCF_056405335.1 Variovorax sp. P1_H12_2 | reverse complement strand
GTGTAGGCCTGGGCCGTGAGCCGCTCCTTCCAGAGCACCTTGCCGGCCTCCAGCGCCACCAGCTCGCTGTTGGCCGTGACCACGGCGACCAGCCTGCCGTCGCTGCCGACGCCGGCGGCCAGCGGCGCGCCGACCTTGGCGCGCCAGAGCTCGGTGCCGGCACGGGCGTCGAACACGACCACGACGCCGTCGCCGCTGGCGACAGCGATCTGATCGCCGTTCACGATGGTCGAGAGCGGGAAGCTCACCTCCGGGATGCGCATGCTCCAGGCCTGCTTGATGCCCATCAGGGCCACGCTGGGCGGCAGTTCGGCGGGCTTCGGCCGCGACGTGCCGATGCACGCCGCGAGCGCCGCGATCAATGCCGCGGCGGCCCCGATACGCAGCGCGGGCGCCAGGGTCGTATAACGCTTCAGATTCATGGTGTGGTCTTGGCTGGGGATGCCGCGCCACCGGCCGCCGGAGCCAGGCTCTTCGGGTCGACGCCGACGGCGTTGAGCTTGATTTCGACCAGGCGACGGTAGTCGGTGCCCGGTTCGAAGGCCGCCAGGGCCTTGAGGTACTCGGCCTTGGCCTCGTCGCGCTTGCCCTGCGCAAGGAGGACATCGCCCCTGCGGTCGGCCACCAGTGCGTCGAATTCCTTCGGCACATTGCCCGAGAGYGCCTTCAGCGCCTCGTCGTACTGCTTGGCTTCGAGCAGCTCGGCAGCCAGCCGCAACCGGGCAACCGCCTGGTAGCCCGGGTCGACCGCATGCTCCGAGACCCAGGCCAGCGCACCGCGCGATCCTTCGGCGTTGCCCTTGTCGTAGAGCGCCCGAGCCGCCAGCAGGCCGGCCTGCTGGGCGTAGGCGGTGCTGGCGAACTTGTCCTTCATGTCGGCCAGCGCGCGCTCGATGCGGGCGGTGTCGCCGGCCTGGGCGCTGCGCTCGACCTCGTCGTAGAGCGTCGAGGCCTGCAGCGCCTTGCTGCGCTGGAAGTACTGCCAGCCGTTCCAGGCCACGAAGGCGCCGGCCGCGAGCAGCACGACCCAGGTGATCAGGGTGCCGTAGGTGTTCCAGAAATGCTTGAGCTGGTCGAGCTGTTCCTGTTCTTCGAGGTCGAGATGGGTGGCCATGCGCTATGAGTTGTTGGGAGCCGAGGATTGTAGGGTGGCGGCCCAGGTGGCCAGTTCGGCCAGCGGCCGGGTGCTCTGCGCGCCGCCGCCGTCGCGCAGCGCCTTGACCGTGACTTCGCCGCGGGCAAGCTCGTCGGCGCCGAAGACCAGCGCATGCGACGCACCGCTGGCGTCGGCCTTCTTGAACTGCGACTTGAAGCTGCCGAGGCCGTCGACAGTGGCCGCGTGCATCTGGGCCCGGACACCGGCGTCGCGCAGTTGCTGCAGCGTGCGCAGCGCCACCGGCATCGCGGCGGCGTCAGGCACCACCGCATAGACATCGGGCACCGGCAGCGGGATCTGCGTGCCCTGCTCCTTCACCAGCTCGAGCACGCGCTCGACGCCCAGCGCCCAGCCCACCGCGGGTRCCGCCTTGCCGCCGATCTGCACGATCAGGTCGTCGTAGCGGCCGCCTGCGCAGACGGTGCCCTGCGAGCCGAGCCGGTCGGTCACGAACTCGAAAACGCTGAGGTTGTAGTAGTCCAGGCCGCGCACCAGCCGCGGGTTGATCGTGTACGCGACGCCGTTGGCGTCGAGGATCGCGCGCAGGCCATTGAAGTGCGCCAGCGACTCCGCACCGAGGAAGTCCAGCAGCTTCGGGGCCGACTCGACGACGCCCTTCATGGCCGGGTTCTTGGTGTCGAGGATGCGCAGCGGATTGCTGTGCAGACGGCGCTTGCCGTCCTCGTCGAGCTTGTCGGCGTGCTGTTCGAAGTGAGCGATCAGCTGGGCGCGGTGCAGTGCCCGCTCGGCCGGCTGGCCCAGGCTGTTGAGCTCCAGCCGCACATCCGTCAGTCCGATCGCCTTCCAGAGCGCCGCCGCCAGCAGGATCAGTTCGGCATCGACATCGGGCCCGGCGAAGCCGAGCGCCTCGGCGCCGATCTGGTGGAACTGGCGATAGCGGCCGCGCTGTGGCTTCTCGCGCCGGAACATGGGACCGGTGTACCAGAGGCGCCGCGGGCCCTCGTAGAGCAGGTTGCTTTCGATAACGGCGCGCACGACGCCGGCCGTGTTCTCGGGCCGCATCGCCAGGTGCTCCGCCTGGCCGTGCTTGTCGGACCGGTCCTCGAAGGCGTACATCTCCTTCTCGACGATGTCGGTGACCTCGCCGATGCCGCGCACGAACAGCGCCGTCTGCTCGAGGATGGGCGTGCGGATATTGCGGTACGCGTAGCGCCCCATGAGGTCGCGCACGATGGCTTCGAGCCACTCCCAGCGCGCCGAATCGGGCGGCAATATGTCGTTCATGCCTTTGACGGCACTGATTTTTTCAGCCATGGATGGAGCTCAGGCGACTTCGGAAGCGATGCCGCTGCCGAAGCGTTTTTCAATGTAGGTTTCGACCAGCTGGTGGAATTCGTTGGCGATGTTGTCGCCGCGCAGCGTGAGTGCCTTTTCGCCGTCGATGAAGACCGGCGCGGCGGGGGCTTCGCCGGTGCCCGGCAGGCTGATGCCGATGTCGGCATGCTTGCTTTCGCCCGGACCGTTGACGATGCAGCCCATGACGGCCACCTTCATCGTCTCGACGCCCGGGTACTTGGTGCGCCAGACCGGCATCTGCAGGCGCAGGTAGTCGTCGATCTGCTTGGCCAGTTCCTGGAAGGTGGTGCTGGTGGTGCGGCCGCAGCCCGGGCAGGCGGTGACGCTCGGCACGAACACGCGCAGGCCCAGCGCCTGCAGGATCTCGTTGGCGATCAGCACCTCTTGCGTGCGCGCTTCGCCGGGCTGCGGCGTCAGCGAGACGCGGATCGTGTCCCCGATGCCTTCCTGCAGCAGGATCGACAGCGCCGTGGCCGAGGCCACCGTGCCCTTGGTGCCCATGCCGGCCTCGGTCAGGCCCAGGTGCAGCGTGTAGTCGCAGCGGCGCGCCAGTTCGCGGTAGACCGAGATCAGGTCCTGCACGCCGCTGACCTTGCAGCTCAGGATGATCTGGCTGCCCGGCATGCCCATCGACTCGGCGAGCTTCGCGGAATCGATGGCCGAAGTGACGAGCGCCTCGTACATCACCGGCTTGGCGTCCCAGGGTTCGGCGCGCCGGCTGTTGATGTCCATCAGATTGGCCAGCAATTCCTGGTCGAGGCTGCCCCAGTTGACGCCGATGCGCACCGGCTTGTTCCAGCGCATCGCGGCATCGATCATCTGGCCGAACTGGCGGTCGTGCTTGTCGCCCTTGCCGACGTTGCCCGGATTGATGCGGTACTTGCTGAGCGCCTCGGCGCAGGCCGGATAGTCGGTCAGCAGGCGGTGGCCGTTGTAGTGGAAGTCGCCGATCAGCGGCACGTCGATGCCCATGCGGTCGAGCTGCTCGCGGATGTAGGGCACCTGGGCCGCGGCCTCGGGCGTGTTGACCGTGATGCGGACCATCTCGGAGCCGGCGATCGCGAGCTCCTTGACCTGGATCGCGGTGCCGACCGCATCGACCGTGTCGGTGTTGGTCATCGACTGCACGCGCACCGGCGCGTCGCCGCCCACGGTGACCGTGCGCGCCCCCCAGACCACGCGGGCCTGGCGCGAGCGCCGGCCCAGCGGCGCGGCGGGTTCGATCGGCAGGCAGCCGAGGGGATTCGAAATGTCTGTCATGACTGGCCTCAGGATTTGACCTCGAAGCGTGCCACGCCACCGGCGCGCGTGATCGGCGCCAGGTCGAAGGCCTTGCCGCGGACCCGAACATCGACCACCGAGGCGCGGCCGATCACCACCGACAGCGGCAGGCTGCCGGACAGCCCCACCGTTTCGCCGGCCTTGACCRTGCGCCGCAGCAGYTGCTTGCCGCCGGGCTCGGTGACGGTGATCCACGAGTCCTCGCGGGCGATGAACACGACCAGGTCATTGGCGTCGGCGACGGCCGGCGGCGCAGTGGCGGCCGCAGGCGGCTCGGCCGCGACTGGCGCAACGGCCTCGGCAGGCGGCGCCAGCGGGGCAGCCCCCGGCGCCACCGCCTCGACGGGTGCCGTCGCCGCGACRGGCGCGCTGGCCGATTCGGACGCCGCATCATCCCGGGAAGTCAGGTGCGCGATCGAGGTGCCGAGCTGGTCGAACACCGACTGCGGCAACCAGAACAACACCGCCGCGCCGACCAGCAGCAACCCCACCACGGCCATCAGGGCCCGGGACGGGCGCCAGCCCGACCCGGAGCCCGAACGCGGCACCGACGAGCGCAGGCTCCTGCTGATGGTGCGGTCGGCCTCTGCCAAGCCCGGCCGCTGGATGCCCGGCAGCTTGGCCAGCACCGGTGCAGGATCGATCCGCAGCGCCCGGCTGACGCTGGCGGCCAGGGCCCGTGCGAACACCGGATCGGGCAGCGAATCGATGTCGTCCGCCTCGAGCGCGGCAAGCTTCTGCGGCGTCACCTTGAGCGCGGCCGCGATCATCTCGAGGTGCAGCCCGTGCGCCTCCCGCGCCTCCCTCAGCATGGCGCCGGCCGTCATGTGGGTGCTGTCGCCTCCCACCAGAGGCACCGCAGCCGAGGCCCCGAATTCACTGGCCCGCTCAATCATTGAAATTCCCGCGTTCGTACGCAATCGCCTCCCGCGACTGGGGGAAGCGCCGTTGCAATTGGCCCGCCAGCTGCGCGACCGATTCGCGGTTGTTGAGCTGGCGTTCGACCTTGATGCCGAGCCACAGCGTCTCGGCGCTGGCAGCCGGGCTGTTGTTGACGCGCCGGATGTAGAACTGGGCCCGCGACCAATCCTGGCGCTGCATCAGTATCGAGGCGAGGTTGTAGCCGATGACCGGATTGCCGGCATCGATCTCGTAGGCCTGCATCAGGCTGCGCTCGGCTTCGGCACGCTGCCCCGCCTTCAGCTGGCAGACGCCCTGCGTCATCAGCGTCTTGGCGCGATCCGAGTAGTTGGGCGCGGCGAGCGCGGCGCTGAACTGCTGCTGGGCATCGGCGTAGCGGTTCTGCTGGCACAGCAGCCAGCCGTAGTTGTGCAGCACGTTGGGCTCACGCGGGTCGAGCGCGATGGCCCGCCGGAAGCTGTCTTCGGCCTGCGCTGGATCGTCGAGCCGCATGTAGACCAGGCCGCGCAGGTTGTAGGCGTCGGCGAAGGTCGGATCGGCCACCAGCGCCTGCTTGATCTCGTCGAGCGCCACCGTGGTCTGGCCCTGCTGGAAGTAACCGATCGCCAATTCGATGCGCAGCTTGGCACGCTTGCGGCCATTGCTCTCGTCGGAGTCCGTCATGATCGGCGCGTCCTTGCTGGCCGAGGTCTGCAGCACGCCATTCTTGGTGTTGACACAGCCCGCCAGCAGGAAGGCTGCAGCGACGCCACAGGAGACCTGCAGCATCAGCGCGCGTGCATTCGGAAAGGCCTTGCTCATCGGATCATTGCTCCTRGGCATTGGATGTGGCGGCTCCGTCGCGGGCCGGATGAAGCACCACGATGCGCCGCTGCGCCATGCGCTCGGCCGCATGCGTGCGGTCTTTGACGTCGCCGGCCAGCTGGCCGCAGGCGGCGTCGATGTCGTCACCGCGCGTCTTGCGCACGGTGGTCACGATCCCGGCTTCGCTCAGCACCTTGGCGAAAGCCAGGACACGAGGTTGCGGCGAACGCAGCAGGCCCGACGCCGGGAAAGGATTGAACGGAATCAGGTTGAACTTGCAGGAGACGCCAGCCGAACGCACGAGTTCGAGCAACTGTCGCGCGTGCTCGGGCTTGTCGTTCACGCCGTCCAGCATGCAGTATTCGAAGGTGATGAAATCGCGCGGCGCATGCGCGAGGTAGCGCTTGCAGGCCTCGAGCAGTTCGGCGATCGGGTATTTCCGATTGAGCGGCACGAGGTCGTCGCGCAACGCATCGTTGGGCGCGTGCAGCGACACCGCGAGCGCGACCGGGCAATCGCCGCCGAGCCGGTCGATCATCGGCACCACGCCGGAGGTCGACACCGTCACGCGGCGGCGCGACAGGCCGTAGGCGTTGTCGTCGAGCATGGTGCGCAGTGCCGGCACCAGCGCCGCGTAGTTCTGCAGCGGTTCGCCCATGCCCATCATCACGACGTTGGAGATCACGCGTTCGCTGCGGCCGAGGTGCTTGCGCAGGAAATGCTCGGCGAACCACAGCTGGGCGGTGATCTCGCCGGTCGTCAGGTTGCGGCTGAAGCCCTGGTGTCCGGTCGAGCAGAAGCGGCAGCCGACCGCGCAGCCGGCCTGCGAGGACACGCACAGCGTGCCGCGGTCGTCCTCGGGAATGAACACGGCCTCGACTGCGTTGCCGTCGCCGACGTCGAACAGCCATTTGATGGTGCCGTCCGCCGATTCGTGCTGCGTGAGCACCGGCAGCGGCTCGACCCGGGCCGTGGTCGCGAGCTTCTCGCGCAGCGACTTCGCCAGGTCGGTCATGTGCGCGAAATCCGCAGCACCCCGCTGGTGGATCCAGCGGAACAGCTGCGTCGCGCGGAAACGCTTCTCGCCCAGCCGTTCGCAGAACGCGGCCAATCCCTCCAGATCGAAGTCGAGCAGGTTGGCCGTGGTCATATCAAACCCAAGTTGCGAACACTCACACGGCCCCCAAGGAGCCCGCAAGCGCAGCCTTCCAGAAATACCGCGGAACCGGCTTTGCCGGGCCGCTGGTATTGCCCCCGGCGAGGGGGTGGGCGGCTACACGCAGTGAGCCAACCTGGGGGAGAGTCATTTACCTGGCGTAGACGTTCAGGCCAGCGAAGAAGAACGCGATCTCGACCTGTGCGGTCTCAGGGGCGTCGGAACCATGCACCGCGTTGGCATCGATGCTGTCGGCGAAGTCGGCGCGGATGGTGCCGGGGGCGGCCTTCTTGGGGTCGGTGGCGCCCATCAGGTCGCGGTTCTTGGCGATGGCGTTCTCGCCCTCGAGCGCCTGCACGAACACCGGGCCGGAGATCATGAATTCGACCAGATCCTTGAAGAAGGGGCGCTCCTTGTGGACGGCGTAGAACTGTTCGGCTTCGCTGCGCGACAGATGGATCAGCTTGGCTGCCACGATCTTGAGGCCGGCGGCCTCGAAGCGGGAGACGATCTTGCCGACGACGTTCTTGGCGACGGCGTCGGGCTTGATGATGGAGAGAGTGCGTTCGATGGCCATTGAAGTGTTTTCCTGAGAGCTTGAATCTGGATGAGTTCCGTCCGGCTCGCAACACACAGGTTGCGAGCCTTGACAAAGCCTCTGATTTTAACCGGCGCGGCAGTCCCGCTCGCTTTCGCGCAGCGAAAGTCCGCCAGCGCGCCGAATTTCAGCGACCRCGGCGACGACCGCCCGGCCCGCCGGGCCCGCCCTGGC
>NZ_JBFUCI010000323.1:0-7429 GCF_056405335.1 Variovorax sp. P1_H12_2 | reverse complement strand
CTTGAGCGACAGGCGTTCGTTCACGCGCGGGTCCTGCCAGAACTCCTGGGCCACCGTGCCGGCCAGTTGCACCAGGTCGATCCGGGCACGCGTGAGCGAGGCGCCGGATTCGGCCCGGGACAGCTGCAGCAGCTTCTCGGTGCGGTGGCCGAGCGTCTGGAGCGCCTCGAGCGCCGCCTGCACATCGGCGCGCCTGAGATCGTGTTCGAGCGCCGTCTGCAGTCGCAGCCGCGCGGCGGCCAGCGGCGTGCGCAGTTCGTGCGCCGCATTGGCCGCCAGCGCCCGTTCGACGTCCAGCGACTGCGACAGGCGTTCCAGCAGCTGGTTGACGTGGTCGCCCACCGACTGCAGCTCTTTCGGCAGGCCCTGCAGCCCGATCGGCCGCAGGTCGGTGCCGCTGCGCTGCTCGATCTCCCCGGCGAGCTGCTGCAGCGCCCGCAACTCGGTGCGCGCCACATTGCGCAGCACCAGCGCCAGCACGGGCAACACCGCGCCGAGCGGAATGATGAGGCCGAACAGGGTGCGGTTGAGCGCGGTGCGGCGTTCGTCCAGCGGATCGGCGACCTGCATGAACAGTTCGCGCACGGGATGCCGCACGGTGTAGACGCGCCAGGCGTCGGAGTTGGCGAAGCCGGGTGCCAGCGGCACGTCGAAGGCGTCGCCCGGCGCCTCGGCGGAGCGCAGCAGCACGCGTTCATGCAGGTTGACCACCTGGTAGATCACGGCGTCGGTCGGAAACAGCTGCGGCGGGGCGATCAGCGGCTGCCGCGCATCGGGGTTCTCGCGCTGCAGCTTGTCGAGTTCCTGTACCGCCATGTCGAACATGCGGTGCGAGACCTCGATCAGTTCGCTGTCGAAGTTGTGGTTGATCTCGCGGTCGACGTACCAGACGACGCCGAGCACGCACAGGAGCCAGACGCCGCCGACCCACACGATCAGGGTGCGCGTGAGCCGGCCCGCGAGCGAATCGCGCCGGCCCAGTTGTTCGAAGCCGGTCTGCTGCAGCAGCTTGAGATTCATTCTTCCTCTTCGCCCGGCGTGAACGAGAGCCGGTAGCCCAGTCCGCGCAGGGTCTGGATGTGGTTGCGCCCGAGCTTGCGACGCAGCCGGCTGATGAAGACCTCCAGCGTGTTGCTGTCGGCCTCGTCGCCGAAGCCGTAGAGCGCGTCGGCCAGGTTCTCGCGGGTGTGGATGCGGTCGGGGCGGGTCGCCATCACGCGCAGCAGCGCCCATTCCTTCTGGGTCAGCGTGACCGGGAAGCCGTCCTTGCGCACCAGGTCGCGCGCCAGGTCGATCTCGAGCGTGCCAAGCTGCAGCACCGGGGCGCTGCTGGTGCTGCGCCGGCGCTCGACCGCGCGCAGCCGGGCCAGCAGTTCGGCCGGGTCGTAGGGCTTGATCAGGTAGTCGTCGGCGCCCGCGTCGAGACCGCGGATGCGGTCCGTCACCTGGTCGCGAGCGGTGAGCACGATCACGATCGGACGGTCGCGCAGGGCGCGCACGATGGGCAGCAGCGAGAGGCCGTCGCCGTCGCCGAGGTGCAGGTCGAGCAGCACGGCGGCGTACTGCACCGCGGCCAGCGCGGCGCGGGCTTCGGCCAAGCCGGGCGCCACGTCGACCACGAAGGCCTTCGCCTCGAGGTAGCTGCACACCGCGCTTGCCAAGGCGGTATCGTCTTCGACCAGCAAAATGCGCACGGGCTCCGTCCTTTTCAAAAGAAGGAGTCTAGTGCCAGCTTCAGGCTGGGTTCAGCCGCGAAATCTAAGCTCGCGCCGGATGATTCGACCTACCGCCGCGCGTCCGCTCGCCCTGACCCTGATCACCCTGGCCTTGCTGCTCCTGTGGGATGCAAGCGGCCTCGACCTGGCGCTGGCGAGGCTGGCGGGCACCCCGATGGGCTTCCCGTGGCGCGACCACTGGTTCCTGGTCAAGGTGATGCACGAAGGCGCCAAGTCCCTGAGCTGGGTGCTGGTGATCGCGCTGTTCGCCGCCATCTGGTGGCCCGTCGGCGTGCTGCGCCGGCTGAATCCCGGCGAAAGAATCCAGCTTGCAGTCACGGCGCTCCTGTCCGTCCTGCTGATCTCGCTCATCAAGTACTGGAGCAACACCAGCTGTCCCTGGGAGCTCCAGACCTTCGGCGGCGTGGCTCGACATGTGTCGCACTGGGCCTGGGGCACCAGCGACGGCGGGTCGGGCCACTGCTTCCCGGCCGGCCACGCCTCGGCCGCCTTCGCGTACCTGGGCGGGTATTTCGCGTTTCGGCGCTCGTCGCCCGCCGTGGCGCGTATCTGGCTCGCCTGCACGCTGGTTGCCGGGTTGGCGCTCGGCCTGTCGCAGCAGCTTCGCGGCGCCCACTACATGAGCCATACGCTGTGGACGGCATGGGTGTGCTGGGTGGTTGCCTTCGCGATCGATGCGCTGGCGCGTTCGGCCCATTCGCGCCGCGTCTCCCGGCGTGCCAGGCTGGCCGCTCTACCGAAACTGAACGATTCCTGACCAAGTCATTCAGGGAGATTTCAGTCCGGCAGCCTAGGCTCGCCGGATGCTTGGTTCCCCTGCGCAATCCGTCTGTCTCCCTCACGATCACGCCACTGCAGGTTCCTCCACCCCCAGCCCCTCCGGGGCCTCCGCCGCAACCCCTTGGCGGGTCGTCGATGAGTGGTTAGCACGCCCCCGGTCGGCGCGCAGGGTCATCGTCTGGCTGAGTCTCTATCTCGCCCTCGTCGCCAACTGGCCGCTGTGGATCGAACTCGCCCGCATCGGCGGTGCTCCGAGCGTCTATCTGACTTCGATCGCATCGATGGCGCTGCTCACGGTGTGCGGCACCGTGGCACTGCTGTCGTTCATGGCCTGGTCGCGCTGGATGAAGCCGATCTGGTTCGGCGTCGTGGTGCTGGCCGCGGTGGTTCAGCACTACATGCTGAGCTATCGCGTGGTGATGGACCCCAGCATGCTGGCCAATGCGGTGCAGACCGATGCCAACGAGGTGCGCGACCTGCTGAACTGGCGGCTGGCGTTCAACGTGTTCCTGGTCTGCGCGCTGCCGGCCTGGGCGCTATGGCGCGTGCGCGTGGAGCGGCTGCCTGTTCTCTCGCAGGCCTGGCGCAACGTCGTGCTGCTGCTCGCGGTGGCGGCCATCGCCGCCGGCGGCGCGCTGGCGATGAACCGGCAGTTGGCGCCGCTGATGCGCAACAACGCTCACCTGCGCTACATGATGAACCCGCTGGCCAGCCTCTACTCGGCGGCCACGGTCATGGCCGGGCCGACGTTCCAGCACAGCCGCAAGTTGATCCCGGTGGCCGGCGGCACCGCGCTGGGTTCCAGCTACGCGGGCCAGGTGAAGCCGCCGCTGTTCGTGCTGGTGGTGGGCGAAACGGCGCGGGCGGACCACTTCGGGCTCAACGGCTATGCGCGCGACACCACGCCGGAACTCGCGGCGCGGCAGGTGCTGAGCTACCGCGACGTGCGCTCCTGCGGCACCAATACGCTGGCGTCCGTGCCCTGCATGTTCTCGCCGCTGGGCAAGCAGGCCTTCGAGGCCCGCAAGGACGACCACGAGAACCTGATGGATGTGTTGCAGGCCTCCGGCCTGGCCGTGTTCTGGCTCGACAACCAGGCCGGTGGCTGCAAGGGCGTGTGCGACCGCATCCCCCATGCGTCGGCCTTCGATCCTCTGGGCGAAGGCGTCAAGAGCGCGCTGTGCGATGGCGACGAATGCCTCGACGACGTGATGCTCAAGGGCCTGGACGAACGTCTGGCTTTGCTGCCCGCCGAGCGCCGCGCCAGGGGCGTGGTGCTCGTGATGCACCAGATGGGGAGCCATGGCCCCTCGTACTTCAAGCGTTCGTCGCCCGATGCGAAGCGCTTCCTGCCCGAGTGCAAGAGCAACGCGCTGGCCGAATGCAGCCACTTCGAGTTGCTGAACGGCTACGACAACTCGATCGCCTACACCGACCGCTTCCTCGGCAAGACCATCGACTGGCTCAAGGGCCATTCCAGGCAGTTCGATCCCGCGCTGCTCTACCTGAGCGACCACGGTGAATCGCTGGGCGAGTACGGCTTGTTCCTGCACGGCGTGCCCTATGGCTTCGCCCCCGAGGTGCAGAAGCACGTGCCGATGGTGACCTGGTTCAGCGAAGGCATGAAAGCGCGGCGCCAGCTGTCGAGCGCCTGCATGGCGTCGGGCCTGGACACGCCGCTCACGCACGACAACCTCTATCACACGGTGCTGGGCGTGATGGATGTGGCGACGCCCACCTACCAGCCCGCACTCGACGCCCTGGCGTCCTGCCGCGGGCGCGACGCGGTCGCTACTTCTTCTCGCGCGGCAGCCGCCCCATCAGGAAGAACTCCGGGTTAGGCTGCATGCCGCTGAAGCTCGCCAACCGGTTCGAGAGACCGAAGAAGGCGGTGATGGCGGCGATGTCCCAGATGTCCTCGTCGTCGAAGCCGTGGGCATGCAGCGGCGCGAAGTCGCTATCGTCGATCTCGTGCGATCGCTCGCAGACCTTCATCGCGAACTCGAGCATCGCACGCTGGCGCGGCGTGATGTCCGCGCGGCGCCAGTTGACGGCCACCTGGTCGGCCACCAGCGGCTTCTTCTCGTAGATGCGCAGCAGCGCGCCGTGCGCCACCACGCAATAGAGGCACCGGTTCACCGCGCTGGTGGCGGTGACGATCATCTCGCGGTCGCCCTTCGTGAGCGAGCCTTCTTCCTTGAGCATCAGGGCGTCGTGGTAGGCGAAGAAGGCGCGCCACTCGGCCGGTCGGCGCGCGAGGCCGAGGAACACGTTGGGCACGAAGCCGGCCTTCTCCTGGACCTGGRGCACCGCGGCGCGGATGTCGTCGGGCAGGTCCTTGAGTTCGGCCAGGGGATAGCGATCGGTCATGAAGTCTCCTTGTTCCCTTGTTTCTTGGGGCTCGGCCCGATCATAGGGAATGGGGAAGATGGAGTTCGCTGTCGTCCTTCAACCCGACCCCTGTCAAGCCGCGGCGCAGCGCCTCGCGCAGCAGCCATCCGAGCTTGAAGGCGGCCGTCGCGTAGGCGAGCCCTTCGGGCCGCACGTTCGAGATGCAGTTGCGCTCGGCGTCGTGGCGGCCGCGCCGCGGCGCATGGGTGACGTAGATCCCCAGGCTGTCGGGCGAACTCAGGCCCGGGCGTTCGCCGATGAGCATGATCGACAGCCGCGCGCCGAAGGCCTCGCCGACCTCGTCCGCCAGGGCGACGCGCGCCTGGGTGGCGATCACCACCGGCGCCAGCGACAGGCCGGTGGGCACATGGTCTCGCAGCGCCGCCAGCAGCGGCACGGCATGGCGAGCCGCCGCCAGCGAGGACAGGCCGTCGCCGATGACGATGCACAGGTCGACGGGCGGGCCGGCATGGGCACGCAGCCGCTGCGCGTCTTCGGCATCGAGTTGCCGGCCCAGGTCGGGGCGTCGCAGGTAGGCGGTGCGGTCGGGCGCTCGGCTGCGCACGTGCGCGACCTCCCAGCCGCCGTCGCGCAGCGCGGACTCGAGCGTCGGGACATCGAGCGCCGCATGGATCGCATCGCGCGCCATCGCATGCGCCCAGCCGAAGCGCAGCACCTCGTCGGTCGGCATGCCGGTGCCGGCACGGCCCAGCGCAAGCCGCGCCGGCGTGGCGCTGCGCCACGCGCCCCAGGGGCTGGCGGTGACGATGTCCTTCATCGAGTCAATGCCGTCAGGGCGCCCATGTCTGCCAGCAGGCGGTTGGCCGCTGGCGGATGCAGCCGGCCGGCGCCGTCGCTGATCTGCATGCGCTGCAGCCAGGCCTCGAACTCGGGCGCACGCTTCAGGCCCAGCGTCTCGCGCAGGAACAGCGCGTCGTGGAAGGAGGTGCTCTGGTAGTTGAGCATCACGTCGTCGGCGCCGGGCACGCCCATGATGAAGTTGATGCCGGCGGTGCCGAGCAGCACCAGCAGCGTGTCCATGTCGTCCTGGTCGGCCTCGGCATGGTTGGTGTAGCAGATGTCGCAGCCGATCGGCAGCCCCAGCAGCTTGCCGCAGAAGTGATCTTCGAGGCCGGCGCGGATGATCTGCTTGCCGTCGTAGAGGTACTCGGGCCCGATGAAGCCGACCACGGTGTTGATCAGGAGCGGCTGGTAGCGCCGCGCGAGCGCGTAGGCGCGTGCCTCGCAGGTCTGCTGGTCGACGCCGAAGTTGGCATCGGCCGACAGCGCGCTGCCCTGGCCGGTCTCGAAGTACATCAGGTTGCGGCCCACCGTGCCGCGGTTCAGCGATTGCGCCGCGGCGTGGGCCTCGTCGAGCAGCTCGGGCGTGACGCCGAAGGAGAGGTTGGTCTTCTCGCTGCCGCCGATGGACTGGAAAACCAGGTCGATCGGCGCTCCCGAATCGGCCAGCTTCAGCGTGTTGGTGACATGGGTCAGCACGCAGCTCTGCGTCGGGATCTCGAAGCGCTGGATCACCTCGTCGAGCAGGCGCAGCAGGTCGCCCAGCACCGGCATGCTGTCGGAAGCCGGGTTGAGCCCGATCACGGCATCGCCCGCGCCCATCAGCAAGCCGTCGAGCGTGGAGGCCGCGACGCCGCGCAGGTCGTCGGTCGGGTGGTTGGGTTGCAGCCGCACCGAGAGATGCCCCGGCAGGCCGATGGTGTCGCGGAAGCGCGTGACCACGCTGCACCTGCGCGCGACCGCGACCAGGTCCTGGTTGCGCATCAGCTTGGAGACGGCGGCCGCCATCTCGGGCGTGAGGCCGGGCGCCAGCGCGTCCAGCGCGGCGCTGCTCGCCTGCTCGGACAGGAGCCAGTTGCGGAAGTCTCCGACCGTGAGGTGGGACACGGGCGCGAAGGCCTGCGCATCGTGGCCGTCGATGATCAGGCGCGTGATGTTGTCCGACTCGTAGGGGATCAGTGCCTCGGTCAGAAATCGCTTGAGCGGGATCTCGGCCAGCACGTGGCGGGCCGCCATGCGCTGCTGCGCGGTGGCCGCACCGATCCCGGCCAGGTAGTCGCCCGAGCGCGCCGGGCTGGCCATGGCCATGACCTGCTTGAGGTCGTCGAATTCGAAGACCAGGGAATCGATCGTGGTGCGATAGCGCATCGTGGAGGAAGGGGTAGGGAAGGGCGGTGGCAACGAGGTGCAAGCGCAGTGCCCGCTGCGCCGCGCCGCGGCAATAATGAACCCGTTCTTCCATTCAACCAAGGGTTTGCCGTGCGATCAGTTCTTTGTGCCGCCGTCGTTTCGTTGTTCGTCCTGCCGAGCGCCTTCGCGCAGTCCGCGCCGGTCACCAAGCCGAGCGGCCTGGTTTTCCAGTCGCTGACCGACGGCAAGGGCGCCTCGCCGGCCGCCACCGACGTGGTCAAGGTGCACTACCGCGGCACCTTCCCCGATGGCAAGGAGTTCGACAGCTCCTACAAGCGCGGCGAGCCGACCGAGTTCCCGCTCAACGGCGT
>NZ_JBFUCI010000322.1:0-7473 GCF_056405335.1 Variovorax sp. P1_H12_2 | reverse complement strand
GCGTGGACCCGGCCGGCGCAGCCAGGCCCGTTCGTGAAACACCGCGGAACCGGCTTCGCCGGGCCGCTGGTGTTGCCCCCGGTAGGGGGTGGGCGCCCGGACACGAAGTGCCGGGCAACCTGGGGGCGAGCCTTAAGCCCTTTTTAAGGGTCCGGCCCGACATTCCTTTCGTGCTCTGTTCCAACACTCGAAAGGATTCCTGATGAAAACCGGTTTGACCTCGCCCCGCGCGCTCGTGCTTTCGCTGGCAGCCGCCGGCGTGATCGGTGCCGTCGGTACCGGCGCCTACACCAGCGCCCGTGCCGTGGCCGCGCCGCCGGCGCAACCTGTTGCTGTTGCCGTCGCCGGCACCACCGCCCCGGTGGTGACCATGCCCGACTTCTCCACCATCACCGCGCGCGACGGCCAGGCGGTGGTCAACATCAGCGTCACCGGCAGCACCAAGACCGCCGGCGCGCAGGGCGGCCCGCAGATGGACCCGGACGATCCGATGTACGAGTTCTTCCGCCGCTTCGGCGGCGGCCAGGGCCCGCGCGGCCAGCAGCAGCCGCAGCGCGAGACCCCGGTGCGCGGTCAGGGCTCGGGTTTCATCCTGAGCGCCGACGGCATCATTCTGACCAACGCCCACGTCGTCAAGGACGCCAAGGAAGTCACGGTCAAGCTGACCGACCGCCGCGAGTTCAGCGCCAAGGTGCTGGGCTCCGACCCCAAGACCGACGTCGCCGTGATCAAGATCGAGGCCAAGAACCTGCCGGTGCTCTCGGTGGGCAGCACCAAGGAACTGAAGGCCGGTGAATGGGTGCTCGCGATCGGCTCGCCGTTCGGCTTCGAGAACACCGTGACCGCCGGCGTCGTCAGCGCCAAGGGCCGCTCGCTGCCCGATGACGGCTATGTGCCTTTCATCCAGACCGACGTCGCGATCAATCCCGGCAATTCGGGAGGCCCGCTGCTGAACACCCGCGGCCAGGTGGTCGGCATCAACTCGCAGATCTACAGCCGCAGCGGCGGCTACCAGGGCGTGTCGTTCGCGATCCCGATCGAGGTCGCGATGCAGGTCAAGGACCAGATCGTCGCCACCGGCCGTGCCACCCATGCCCGTCTCGGCGTCGCGGTGCAGGAAGTGAACCAGGCCTTCGCCGATTCGTTCAAGCTGGACAAGCCCGAAGGCGCGCTGGTGTCGAACGTCGAGAAGGGCGGCCCGGCCGACCAGGCCGGCCTGCGCTCGGGCGACGTGATCCGCAAGGTCGACGGCGAATCCATCGTCGCTTCGGGCGACCTGCCGGCGCTGATCGGCCAGAAGAAGCCGGGCAGCAAGATCACGCTCGAGATCTGGCGCCAGGGCGCGCGCGAGGAAATCTCCGCCAAGCTCGGCGACGCGGCCGAGAAGCCAGCCACCGTGGCGAAGAACGAGGAGAGTGGCGCCAACCAGGGCAAGCTCGGCCTCGCACTGCGCCCGCTGCAGCCGCAGGAGCAGCGTGAGGCCGCCGTCGACGGCGGTCTGCTGATCGCGGATGTCGGCGGCCCGGCGGCGCTGGCTGGGGTCCAGACCGGCGACGTGCTGCTGGCCATCAACGGCACGCCGGCGAAGAGCATCGAGCAGGTGCGCGAGGTGGTGGCGAAGGCCGACAAGTCGGTGGCCTTGCTGATCCAGCGCGACGGCAACAAGATCTTCGTGCCGGTGCGCCTGGGCTGAAGCAGGTCCGCGCGCAGCGGGCCCAAGTGCGACAAAGTGCCGGTTCGCGGGTTCATCGTCAAGGCACCGTGCAAAAGTGCCTTGGCATGAAAAACACCGAACAGTAACAATCCGGCAACAACTTAATAAGGGGTTTCCCGGTGGCACTTCGCGATATTGCACTGACTGTTCTTGAGCTCGAGCCCAACGAATTCCATTGGGTTCTGATGGAAGCAGTCCAGGCCGAGTCCGAGGAATGCCTGGGATTCCGGCCTGTCGACTGTTCGACACAAGGGGTTCCGGACTATTCGGAAGCCCTGATCCAGGGGGCCTCGGCACTTCGCGTGCTGCAAGGCCTCGCTCCGTTCGGCAAGCCGAAGACGCCGGTGAGCATCGGCGAAAGCGCTTCGCCCGACTTGGGCCATTCGGCGGCCATGTCCGACGATCCGGACTCCTGCATGTTCACGACCGACCACTCGGTCTTGTAGCGCTCTGGAACTTAGTGGTCCCGGGCGTCGAAATGCAGCGCCGTGACCGCGATCACCCGCGCCGCCTGCGAGCGGATGGTGCATTGCTGGGACAGGCCACGCAGCACCAGCCGCGGCGGTGTCGGCGCGATGCTGCGCGCCGGKGACCTGCGATGGAAGCCGACCGCCGCGAACGGCAGCAGAAACCTGGCAGCGAGCGTGAAGGGATGTTGCATGATCCTGACGGTACGCGGCTGCCGCGCTTTCGCCAATCTCTCCGAAGGGGGCAGGGCACCCCCAAAGCGACATAGGCCGGAAGGGGGCACCGCCTTCAGAGCAATCAAAGGACATGGATATGACAAGACTGATCGTGCTGCAGAAGAATGGCTCGGCCAGGCAGGTCAACGTGACGAACACTCCCTTCGTCATCGGTCGCGCCGACAGCTGCGACCTGGTGCTGGACAACCCGCTCGTGAGCCGTTCCCATGCCGTGTTCGAGGCCGTGGGCGACGCGCTCACGCTGCGCGACTTGGAGAGCCACAACGGAACCTACGTGAACGGCGAGCGGATGGAATCCGTCGTGCTGCGCAACGGCGACGAGGTCAAGATCGGCGGCTACCAGATCCGCTTTCTGTCGCAGGACGGTCCGATCGCTCCTGCGGAAGCGCTCCGGCTCGTGACCGTGCCGGGCCGGCTGACGGACATCGATTTGCAAAGGCTCGGCGCGAAACCCTGAGCGCACGCCTTTTCGGATGGCAACACCCTCCGTTTGGAGGATGCCCGCACGCGCATTTCTGGCGCACAGTCCGACCCTTGACGATTGCAGGAGCACAGCATGGACTCAGAGGTCTTGACCCTTGGCGCATTGGCGATCCTGGTTGCCGGAGGCTGGCTGATCGACCTGCTCAGTCATCGGGACCCGTCGCCGCTACAGCGCCAGATGGCCGATCAGATCAAGAAGTCGCTCGACACGATACGCGGCGTGCCGCTGCCGTGAGGGACCTCACGCGGCCCCACTTCGTGTGGATCGCACGCCACGGGGACGCCTGGCGCCGGCCTGGGGTGCGCCGGACTACTTCCTGAAGGTCGACGGCGGCATCCGGATGTCCGTGAGCTTCCAGTCGACGAAGCCGCTGCGCTCGAACACCAGGGCCAGCCGATCGGCGTTCGGTTCGTCGGGCTTTGCGGGATCGACCGCATAGGCCGTCATCTGGCTGGCGCCCTGGCGGTCGATGACCCAGCGGGCCTTCTCCTTCTTCTCGGGCGCGGCGTCGCCTGCAGGGCCCGGCGTGCCGGCAGGCGTCGGTGCAGCCGAGGGCTCGGAAGGCGTCTTGCCCAGCTTCCCGTTTTGCATCGCGGCCATGACCGTTTCAGGCCGGACCATCGCATCCACCAGCTGATTGACCAATCCGGTCCCGATCAGGCTTCCCAGCGCCGCGAACGGATTGCCCGCATCACCGGGCGCACCCAGCTTCTGCGCGAGCAGGACGGAGAACTGGCCCTTGAGGCTTTCGCGCAGCTTCGGATAGTCGACGTGCGCATTGAAGGCTTCAGCGTCTGCGCGCTGCGCCGCCTGCTGCAACTGGCGAACGGCCAGGAAGGGCGACCAGTACCAGTAGGCCGCAAGAGCCAGGAGCAGGAGGAGGGCGACGGCGGCGGCTTGGCGTTTTTTCATGCGCCGATTCTGCCCGGTGCCGGTGTTCGCAAGCCGGTGAGCCGGATGTCAAGGCGCTTGCGCAGGTTGCCGTTGTCACGTTCGGCAACCATCTTCACCGTGCGGACGTAGGCCCCTTGGAGGTGGCGCACGTTGTGTGCTGCACAGGGGGCGATTTTCGCCCTCGTCATCTGGGGAATCTCCTTGAACGTCGATCGATCTGCTTTCTTCAAACGGGCCGCTGCCGGTGTCGTGGCCGCCGGTGCACTTTTCGCTGCCGCGTCGGCCAATGCCCAGGTCAACTGGTCGGTCGGCGTCAACGTGCCCGGTGTGTCGGTCGGCGTCGCCGAGCCTGGCCCCGTGTACTACGAGCCGGCACCGGTCTATTCGCGCCCGGCTCCGATCTACTATCAGCCGGCGCCTCCCGCGTACTACAACCCGCCGCCTGTGTACTACCGTCCGGCGCCGGTGTACTACGGAGCACCTGCGCAGGGCTACTACGAACAGGGCGAGCGTTGGCGCCATCGGCATCACCATCGCCGGGATTGGGATGACCGCGGCGATCGGGACTAGGATGAAGCACCCCCGAAGCGCCTGCGGCGCTGCCCCCTCAAGGGGGCAATACCAGCGGCCCGGCAAAGCCGGTTCCGCGGTATTCCTGGACTTGGGCTGCGCCAGTTTCATGTGTCGCGGGTCACGCGATGGCGTCATGGAGCACTGAGTTGGACTCGGTGCGTCAATCGCCGCGTTCAGCCTGGCGCCATTCCCACGGCGGCATCGGGTCGGCGTCGCGCCAGAGCCCGACACGTTTCGCCCTGGCTTGCGCCTCGGCAAACTCGTACTGTCCGCGCTCCTGGGCCGTTTGTTCGCGGGCATAGGCCCGGTACCACCAGGCCATCCCGAGGGTGACCATCGCCAGGCCCGCGTCCAGCGTCTTGGGCCCGCCCGGCGCCGAGGCGGGCGCCACCATCACCTTGCAGACGCTGCGTCCGTAGCGATCGACATCGATGCAGTCGAGTTCGGCCTCTCGCATGTAGACCAGGCTGGACATGGCCCGCTTGGCGCGCTCGCCGAAGGGCTGGCGCCGCTCGGGCGCGTCGATGCTGTTGAGCCTGACCTTGATCGCCTTGTAGCGTCCGCCCGGGCCGCAGCGCGCCTTGAGCGTGTCGCCGTCCGAAACGCCCACGACAAGGCAAGTCTGCGGCGCGGCGTGGATGGCAAGAGGCAGGGTGAGCAGGAGAATCGCAAGAAGTTGTCGCATCGAACGATTCTCGCGTCGAACCCATCGTTCGATCCTGGCTTCCAAGAAGAAGCCAGGATCGCGAACTGACCCGGTCTCCGGCCCAACGGGCGGCGCTCAGCGCGCGCGAATCACGTCGGAGACGTTGCCGTTCTCGTTGACGGTGCAGTTGATCGCCGGTTGTCCGGCTCCGATGCTGAGGGTGACGACGTAGATGCCGTCCTTCATGGTGCTCGCATCGCTGGTCGGCGTCACGCTTGCCTTTGGCACCTTGTACTCGCGGGAGACGGCGTCGATGCAGCTGGTGCGCGACACCTGCGGCGAGGCGAAGCCGGCGAATACCGCCGGGGGCTGGTAGTTGGCGCAACCACCGACGATGGCGCCGAAGGCGATGGCGACCGCCACGGAACGACTGCAAGCAGGCATGTTGACTCCTTGGATTGCGGCGTATTTGTACGCCAAAGCAGCCTCACCGTATACAGCAACTCCGGCGATCTCGCCAAATCCCCCATGGCGGATTTGCTGAAGAGTTGCACTGCGCTTCGCGGCATACTTGAAGCGGTCACAACACACTTGAATTCTTCCGAATGGACAAAGAAGTCGACCCCGCGGTACTTGCGGTCATCAACGAAAAGCGCCTGCTGGGCGAGAAGCGCACACCCGTCGAAATCATTGCCAAGATGGGTGTGTTCGATGCGCGCGAGAAGGCGTCCGAACACGCCTGGCTGGCAACGGGCGACAACGTCATCGCCACCATGTGGGCGGAGTTCGTGAGCATCGGAGCCGGCGGGCGATGGTTCTATCTCGAGTCCCTGGATACGCAACATCGGCTGGCCGGCGGCGAGCGAAGTGCGCTGCAAATCCAGCGGGCCAAGGACCGGCTCCAATTGCTCAAGCGCTCGCTGGACGCGGGCCAGGGGTTGAGGATCGTCCTGCAGACGAATCGAGTCGCAATTTCCGATCTGGAGACCGACAAGGCTGCCAAGGTTTCGATGCGGGTGCCGGACGACCAGGAGTGGCACATCGCGACGTGGGATCCCGAGCAGAAGATCGCGGTCCTGGTCCGCGGCCCGCGCGGGTGGCTGCCGACCGAAGAAGACATGCTGGCCGCACGGGCGCGGGGCAGCGTTCCGGCCGCGGCGCCCGAAGCCCCATCTGGCCAGGCATCGCGAGAAGAGGTGCAGGCGGCCGCGATGGACTACCTGACGCGTCACTTCGCGGGCTACGGCTACAAGACCGAGAACGTCGCCGGTCAGAAGCTGGGCTACGACATCGAGGTGTCGGACAAGAAGGGCGCCACATTGCTCAAGCTCGCGGTGAAGGGCACTGTCGCAGGAATGGCAGGCTTCCAGCTCACGGGCGAAGAGCGCGCCTGCGCAAAGCGAGGGGATCCCTGGCGCCTTGCGGTGGTCACGGACGCCATTGGACCCGCGGCGCAGCACAAACTCTACAAGCCCTCCGAGGTCGACAAGGCCCCCGGCCTCGAACCGCTGCTGGAGTAGCACAATCTGCCGATGTGCAGCCACTACCAGGCCGAGAAGCGCCGCAAGCAGATCGAAAAACACTTCGGGATCACGCTGCCTCCCGACTGGGAGCCGCCGCCTGGAGGCCTGCACATCTACCCCACGCAGATGGCGCCGATCATCCGCCGGCCGCCCGAGCGCGGATCGGGCGATGAGGCCGTGCCGGATTTCGAGCTGGTGGAGGCGCGTTTCGGGCTGCTGCCCGGCTTTGCGAAGGACGCCAAGTACGGCCTTCAAACCTACAACGCACGCACCGAGACCGTCCGCGAACTGGCGAGCTTCAAGAACGCCTGGGCGAAGGCCCGACACTGCATCGTGCCGTGCGAGGCGATCTACGAGCCTGACTGGCGCACGGGTGATTTCATCCCGACGCGGTTCACCGCGGCCAACGACGAGACGCTCGGCGTGGCCGGTCTGTGGGCGCCGTGGCGGAATCCGGAGACGGATGCCTGGGAGTTGAGCTTCACCATGCTGACGATCAATGCCGACCACCACGCGTTGTTCCGGCTCATGCACCGGCCGGACCTGAAGCGGCCGCTCGAACAGCAGGACAAGCGGATGGTCGTGATCCTGCCGGAGGCGCAGTACGGAGAGTGGCTCGACGCACCGGCGCAACGCTCGATGGATTTCATGAACCAGTACCCGGCCGAGCGTCTGGCCATGACGGCGGAACCGCCGCCGCCAAAGGAGCCGAAGGCCAAGGCGGGGCGCGTCAGGAAGGAACCTCCGCAGCCATCCCTCTTCTGAGAGGATCCAAGGCAAGCGGTCGTCGTCGCGGGAAAACCGGCTCGGGCTCGCCAGCAGACGATGGCAAGCCGTCCCACATTCAGTTGTCGTCGTCCTGAAATTTGATGCTCCGGTGCGTACCGTCGCAGAACGGCTTGTTCTTCGATCCGCCGCAGCGGCACAGGGTAAAG
>NZ_JBFUCI010000321.1:0-7482 GCF_056405335.1 Variovorax sp. P1_H12_2 | reverse complement strand
GTCTCGAACATGCACTGGCTGGACATCACCGGGCCCTCGAAGATTTCCTGCCCGGTACGGTTCGAGAACACCGTCACCTCGTGGCCCGCGCGCTGCAGGCCGAGCGCGAGCTGCATGCCGGACTGTCCGGCGCCGACGATGGCCACGCGTCGCTTCATACGATGCCTCGGCCTTAAGCGACGGCGGCGCAGGTTTCGATGTAGCGGTCGGCCTCCGCGGGGTCGACGAACCACGGGAAGAAGGTGCGCGGATCGTCGAAGCCGTTGGCGATGGCGCTGGCCAGCGGCGGGATCGCGCCGGCGCTCCCCAGCAGCTTGAGCACATGGGGCGGCGGCGGCGCGAGCAGCATGTTGGTCCACTGCGCGACCCACTGCGCATAGCCGAACCAGTAGCGGTCGAAGGTCTGCTGCATCCAGGCCGCATCGGCCACACCGTCGCCGCGCGCGAGGATGCTCTTCAGGTAGGTGTCGGCGCACTTGGCCGCGTTGTTGGAGCCTTGGCCTGTGATCGGGTCGTTCAGCACCACCACGTCGGCCAGGCCCAGCACCTTGCGCCCGGAAGGCAAGGTCGCCACCGGCTTGCGCACCGTCGGCGCGAAGCGGCCCGCGAGGATGCCGTTGTCGTCGGTCAGTTCGACGTCGCGGCAGCGCTCGGCCTCCCAGGGCGTGAAGGTGTCGAGGATCCACTTGCTGCGCGCGAGGTGCTCCTGCGGGGTCTTCACGTCGGCCCAGCAGTCCATCGGGCCGCCGGGCACGCCTTCGAACACCATGATCTCGCAGGGCCCCGTGGTGGTCAGCGCCGGGAACACGAAGTACTCGCCCACGCCGGGGATGAGGTTGAAGCACACGGCGGAGAACGGCTCGCGCGGCGTCATTCCGTTCACGTAGGTCAGTGCCAGTGCGCGCTGCGGCTGGTCGTAGGTGGACTTGTGGGCGTCGCGCTCGAAGAGCTTCGAGATCTCGCCCTTGCCGCTGGCGACCAGCGTGAGGTCGTGGCTCTGGGTGCAGGCCTCCAGCTCGTCGATGCCCGCGTCCTTGAGGATGAGTTCGCCGCCCTTCTTCTGGAACGCGTCCATCCAGGCCGGGATCTTCACGCGCTGGTCGACCGACTGCGCGCTCGAATTCAGCCGCGCGGCCCAGTCGATGGCCTTGGCGCCCTTCAGCTCGGGATGGGGCACGGCCAGCCCGATGCCGTCCACCGTGGGGCAATCGCGCCCCCACTGGTCCAGGCCCAGGTCGCGCTCGATCTGCAGCGAGGTGTGGAACATGCACTGGCTCGACATGACCTTGCCGCGGCGGATGTCCTCCCCCGTCCGGTTGCTGAACAGCGTGACCTCGTAGCCTGCCGCGAGCAGGCCGAGCCCCAATTGCAGGCCSGACTGKCCCGCGCCGACGATGGCGATGCGTTTCATTGCTTGCTCCTTGATCTGGTTAGTCCATCAACTTGGGAATGGCGGGCACGGCCTGCTCGGGGCCCATGGCGGAGTAACCGCCGTCCACCGCGTAATCGGAGCCGGTCACGAAACTGGCATGGTCCGAACACAGGAACAGCACCACCTGCGCCACTTCGTCCGGATCGCCGACACGCCCGAGCAGATGGAAGGGCGCGGCCACGCGGTCGGTCTTGGCCCGGTCGCCGCCGCTGAGCCGGTCCATCACCGCCGACCAGGTCCAGCCCGGCGACACGCTGTTGACGCGGATGCGGTCCGGCGCCAGGTCCATCGCCATGTTGCGGGTGAGCTGCGCCATCGCGGCCTTGCTCACCGGATAGAGCCAGCGCCCCGTCTGCGCCACGCGCGACGAGATGCTCGTGAAATTGACCACCGCCCCGCCTCCGGCCGCGACCATGTGCGGATGCACGGCCTGCAGCATGGCCACGGCGCTCGCCACGTTGACGTTGAACGAGGTGAGCCAGTCGGCGCGCGGCGACTTGAAGCCGTCGTCCACGTAGGAGCAGGCCAGGTTGACCAGGAAGTGCACGCCACCGTGCCGCGCGGCCGCTTCCGCCACGCACGCCTGCACCTGGGCGTCGTCGGTGATGTCGGTGCGCACGAAGCGCACGCCGGCGCCGAGCGAATCCGCCAGCGGCTGGCCGTGGTCGGCGTCGATGTCGGCGATGACGACCTTGACGCCGGCCGCATGCAACGCACGCACCACGCCGGCGCCTATCAGTGTGGAGCCACCGGTGACGATGGCGCTCTTGCCTTCGAGTCCCTTGAACATGACGTTTGCTCTCCTCGGTTGATCGGGCAGGCCGGGTTGGCCTGTGGGGCGAACGTTAGGGGCAAGCGGGGCGCTGGCGGATCCCGGAAACGCAGGCGCTGTCCCTGGCGCGCAGCTTTCATCAAAGGGCTGGCCCGAATTGTGGGCGGGGATGGATTTTGCTACGGTGACCGACCCGATGGAAACCGCCACGACCTCACGGCTGCCGCTGCAGCGCTACCGACTGTTCGAGAGCCACGACATGGACGAGGCGCGCGAGAGCGTGGCCCGCGTGTTCTGCCCGCACGGCCTGGTCATGCTGCGGCCTCGCACCGAGCTCGACGCTTGCCACCACAGCGCGCGCCTGTATCGGGATGTGAGCCTCAATTACGTGCAGTACGGCCCGGGCGTGCAGATCGACCCCGGCTACCTGCAGGATTTCTTTTTGTTGCAAATTCCGTTGCGCGGCGGCGCCGAGATCCGCTGCGGCGCGCAGCAGGTGGATGCGACCCCCACCCTCGCGTCTCTGCCCTCGCCCACCGAGCCGCTGTCGATGCGCTGGGCCGACGACAGTCCGCACCTGATCGTGCGGCTGGCCCGTTCGGCGCTGCTCTCGCGGCTCGAATCCCTGCTGCAGGCGCCCGTGCGGCAGCACCTGGTGTTCGACCTCGGCGTGCCGCTGGACAACCCCGCGCTGGCGCCGCTGGTGCACTTCATCGACTACCTGCGGCTCACGCTCGACGCCGGCAACGCGCTGCAGTCCGGCGGCCGCCTCGCCGAGCATGCCGAGGAGTACCTGATGTCGAGCCTGCTCCTGTCGGCTGGCCACAGCTATTCGCGCGCCCTGGCCGGCGAAGCGCAGCGCAGCCTGCTGCCGCGCGTGGTCCGCAAGGCACAGGAGTACATGGCGGCGCATGCTGAGCAGCCGCTGTCGCTGGCCGACGTGTGCCGCGAGGTCGGCTGCAGCGCGCGCGCCCTGCAACTGGCGTTTCGCCAGCATGCGGGCCAGGGGCCGATGGAGTTCCTGCGCGAACTCCGGCTCGACAAGGTGCGGGCCGAACTATTGGCGTCCGCCAGCGTCGCCGGGAGCGGTGTGCGCGAGGTGGCGCAGAAGTACGGGTTTCTGCACCTGGGGCACTTCGCGGCGCAGTACCGCGCGCGGTTTGGGGAGCGGCCGTCGGAGACGCGGGGATCGCGGGGCTGCTGACGACCCACTGAATTCAGCAGCGCGCCTCAATCCCGGTCCGGCGCTCCCAGGGGGAAGAGCGGCCGCAGTGGCCGTGCCTCCTCCACCGCCCGGGCGAAGGACGGACGGGCAAGCAAGCGCGCGCGGTAGGCGCGCAGCACCGGATACGCCTCGGAAATCCGGTGCGTCCAGTCGGCGTAGAACAGCGAGGGCGCGGCCGCGCAGTCCGCCAGCGTGAAGTCCGCACCGGCGGCCCAGGTCCTGCCGGCCAGCTGCCCTTCGAGCCAGGCGTAGGCGAGTTCCAGCTTTTCCGCGGCAAACRCCAATCCTTCCTGGCGCTTCACCGGGTCGCCCGTCAGCGCACCGCCGACCGCATGCTGCACCACGTTCATGACATGCAGGTCGAAGAAGCGGTCGAGAAAGCGCACGTCCAGCGCGGCCATCGGATCCGCAGGCAGAAGGCGCACCGGCCCGGGATGCGCGAGCTGCAGGTACTCGATGATGATGCTGGTCTCGACGACGCTGCGATCGTCGTCCACCAGCAGCGGGAACTTGCGCAGCGGCCAACGGCGCAGCCACTCGGCCGAATGCTCCGGCGTATCCGGCCCGAGGCAGCGGAATTCGAAGGACGTGCCGTTCTCATACAGCGCGATGAGCACTTTCTGCGTGTACGAGGAGAAGGGATGGCCGTAGAGCGCGAGCGACATGGTGGAATCTCCTTGTTCATACTACTTGTATTGTGCAAGTGGTCGAATCCTACTCATGCCACTTGCATAATGCAAGTACTAATCCAAGGAGAGTCGCCGTGACGCAAACAGGACGATCAGGCTGCCCGATCAACCTGACGCTCGAACAGCTCGGCGACCGCTGGAGCCTGATCGTCATCCGCGACCTCATGTTCGGGAACAGGCGCAGCTATGGCGAACTGCTTGCGCAGAGCGAGGAAGGCATCGCCTCGAACATCCTCGCAGACCGGCTGAAGCGCTTGACCGACTCCGGCCTGCTGACGCGACGCCCCGATCCGAACCACCGGCAGAAGGGGATCTACAGCCTCACGGAATCGTCCATTCAGCTCCTGCCCCTGCTCGCGCACATGGGCGCATGGGGCCGCCGGCACACGCGTCCGAGCAAGGAACTGTCGGTGCGCGCGGAGCTGCTGGAAAAGGGCGGCGCTCCCCTTTGGAATGCCTTCATGGACGAGCTGCGCCACCTGCACCTCGGCGCACCGCGTCCGGCGCGCTCGGTGTTCAGCGAGTTGCAGGCCGCCTACGAGAAGGCACTCGCGCGCCCTGCTCCGATCGTCGGGCTTTCAGTTGCCGGGTAGGCGATAAGCAAACTCGTAGAAGTGCGTGCCCTCTGCGATCACGATCTTGAACTCGCCCTCGATACCGGTCAGTTCTTGCGTTCCAGAGTCGGGAACGACGGTCACGGACAGGGAGGGGACGCCGCGGCTCATGATGCCCGTGTGCTGCAGCACGAACGAGCCGCGTTTTCCCGCCAGAACGCCGGTGACCCTCTCGATGGCCACGTAGCCAGYCGAACCCTTGATGCTCGTCCCTGCGCTCAGCATCTGTCCCTGGGTGGTGGCTTCAAGATCACCGGAGATCCGCTTGTTGATCGACATGCGGCCCAGCAGCTTCGGCTCGGCGTCCTCACCTTCGAACGGCATGGATTGGAGTGAGACGACGAACGTACCTTTGGCGATTTTGGTCATGGAGATTTCTTGAGCGCACGATTCACCCAGTTGGGCACGCAGGCCGCCCCTTCAGGTTTGGAAGAAATTACTAGAGCACCCTGCAGTTGCCGAACTCGCACCGGATCGCGATCGCGCGGCCGTCGCTGCAGGGCACGCTGTAGGTCTCGAAGCCGGGGCCCTTGGCAGTGAGGCTTGCCAAGGGCTGGGCGGCGCAGGCCCGGTTCTTGGCGAGCTTCTCGGCGTTGTAGGTGTCCCGGCCGGTGGGCCTGGATGCACGCACGTAGGGAACCGGGGCAGCTGGCGCGGGCGCGACGCCGGCCACAGCTTGCGGGCCGTACTCGGCCATCGGCGTGTCCGGTGCTGCGCATCCTGCAAGCAGTGCGATCGCGGCAAATGAACAAACGATCAGACGCATCGTCGACTCCTCGTTGCTTGGGCGAATCGTAGGGCAATGTGCGCAAACACGCGAGATCGAACTCTCGGCGGTATCTCGGCAACAGGACGCGGCAGGAGCGGAGCGCCTTCGACGCTTGCCGCAAGTTCGAGCGGATGTGAAAAAAGACCGCGGCCAGCGCAGTGGCGGACGCGAGCGTCACGCAACCATCACAATCAAGGTGTAGGCTGAGGGCAGATGGTCCGCTGGCGCTGGTAGAGGACGCTTCGGCACCCGCCCATGGAGGGCGGTTCCTCGATGCCGGCGGCCGTCGCCACTTTCGCTCAACGATGAGCACGAGCCCCCCAGCAGCCACCAGAAGACTCCGGAGTTCAATCTGGAAAGGCTTTCGTTGGGTTGCTTGGGTCGCGCCGCCGAGGGCCGTGACCCGGCTCAAAAGCGGAACTAAGCCACGACCCTCCGGTTTTCCTTCGGCTGTCTCCGGGTAGCGCCTCCGTCCCGGCTACATTCGGCCAAAGGTCCCGCATCCCCGCAGCCGCCACGAGTCGCGCGATGCCCGTTGAAGAACCCGCCTCGAGCGCGAACCCATGGGAGAAGCTGGCTGCGGATGCCAAGACCGCGGGGCGCGCCGTACCGCACGGCGCTCGTACTTTCAGATCCTGCCCTAGAGGGTGAATGAGAAGGAAGGTGAGAACGGCCATGCAAACCCCAGACCTCGAAACAGTTGTGAGGGTCAGAGTTGCGCTACAGCAGGTCATCTCGGCGCGCGAGCATGGCGTCCAGGCTGTTCCGTACTTCGCTCCCACCAACATCGGCGTGCTTTCTCCCGACGAACAGGAGAAAGAGTCGAACGTGAAGGAAGAGACCGACTACGGGAATCGCGTGCGCGCTGGCATCCATCTGACACTGTCCGCGGCGGTTGCAGCGCTGGATGTTGCAGAAGCGCTCATGAAGGATTTTGCGACTGTGGACCCAAGGGATCGGAAGCGCCAACTGGTTCGATGCTCGCTGGATGCCCGCGTTGCCAGGGACGCCGCAGCTGAAGCCGCCGCAGTCTTGTCGGGGCAGCAGGCCCCCAAATCGGATGCGATGGTGGAGATCAAGCGGCTGAAGACGGCACTCTTTCAGCGATTCGGGATGGGCAAGTAAAAAACTGGCGAGCAGGAGGAATGAACATGACAGAGCCAGGAAATCTCGAAAATGAAGAGCTGCTCAACCGAGCCCATCAGCTGCGCCTGCTGGCTTTGCGCGGTCATTCCGAGTCGGGCAAGCGTGCTCGGCTTCACGAGGTCGAGGTGCGCCGACGCTTCGGTGTTGCCACCACGCTGAGCGCCCCACTCGAATCGTCGCCTTCGCGCCGCCGTCCGTTCTGGCGAATCTGGTGATCCGAATCCATGCGGGTTCCCTGCGCTCAGCTACGTCCGGCTCCGCCGGACGACCCCTTCGCCTTGGCGGCCGTCCAACGCTGCAGCGCGTCGCGCGCGCCATTGGTCGCCGGGTCCATCAAGGCATCGTGGCCGGCACGCTTGGCGCACAACTCGATCACGTAGCCGTTGGGATCACGGAAGTAGATGGAGTCGATGAAACCGTGGTTCGAAACACCGCGCGTCTCGATGCTCTGCGACTTGCCCTTTGCCAACATGTCGGCCAGCACCGGCGCGTCGACCTCCAGCGCAATGTRCAGATCGAAGTCATGCTGGGGCTTGAAGTCGAAGGGCATGTCGGGCGCCTCGAAGAAGGCCAGGTGTGAGCCGTCATCGAGCCGATAGAAGGTATGCAGCACCTGGGTCGCGCGGCCGGTCTTGGTCTCGCGGATCTCCAGGGTGCCGACCAGGGGCAGGCCCAGGAAGTTCTCATAGAAGGCGCGAGTCTGTTCGGAATCGCGGCAGCGGTAGGCGTTGTGGTGCAGTTTGCGGATCATGGCAAGCGCTCCTCGGTTCTAGGTTTCTCGTCGGCGGAAAACCTGCAGCAGCGGGCGAACACGATGAGCTTTAGGCCCGCCACC
>NZ_JBFUCI010000320.1:0-7486 GCF_056405335.1 Variovorax sp. P1_H12_2 | reverse complement strand
AGACGTGACGGCGCTGCCCGAAAAACTGCGCGACCTGCAGCTGGCCATCCGAGGCCAGCCGCAGGCCCTGCTTGCCAAGCGGTCGATCTATTCGCTGGTCTATGAAGCAGAGGCGCGCCATCAGGTCGGCCTGGGCCTGCCGATCGCCGACCGCGTGTTCCAGGACGGCGACCTCTTCGCCGCCCTCGACATGAACCTTCCCGAGGGCTATCTGTTCGAGCGCATCCTGGCGCGTTTCGGCAAGTTCCAGGTCACCAAGATGCACCTGCTGGCCCTGATGGGCGCCGGCGCCATCGGCCGCGTGGCCTACCAGCTGCCCGGCGAAGCGCCGCTGGGCGCGGGGGCCGCCGGCCTGGTCTCGCGCGACGACCTGCTGGCGGGCGGGCGCAGCGAAGCCCTGTTCGAGGAACTGGTCGACGCCTTCATGGGCCCGGGCACCGGCCTGGCCGGCGTCCAGCCCAAGATCATGGTGCCGGTGGCCGACAAGGCCGTGGTGCCCGGCCCCAACGCCATCGTCAAGGCCGAGGGGCCGCGCTACCCCGGCCTGAGCGCCAACGAGTGGCTGTGCCTCGAAGCCGCGCGCCACGCCGGCCTGCCCGTGCCGCGCGCCGACCTCTCGGCCGACGGCAAGCTGCTGGTGCTCGACCGCTTCGACATCCTGCCCGACGGCAGCCGCCTCGGTTTCGAGGACATCGCGGCCGTCATGCAGCTGCGCGTGCGTGAGCGCCTGTCCAGCCGCAAGTACATCGGCAGTTATGAAGACGTGGCCGCGGCGCTGCGCCTGGTGTGCAGCGAACCTGCGCCGGCCCTGCACCAGTTCTTCAAGCTGCTGGTGCTCACGGTGCTGGTGCGCAACGGCGACGCCCATCTCAAGAACTTTGCGGTGCTGTATGACGACGAGCGGGTCTGGCCCAGCCCGGTGTACGACCAGGTGTGCACCGTGCTCTATGCCTACGAGCGGCCGGGCGGCATCGAAACCGTCGACCACACGCTGGCGCTCAAGTGGCGGCGAGGCGGCCGCAGCGGCGACAAATCCCCGGCCCGCAGCTACCCGAACCGGGCCGAACTCGAGGCCTTCGGCCGCGACGTCTGCGGCGTCCATCATCCGGGCGCGGTGATCGAGCACAGCTGCGAGGCGATGAGTGCGACCCTGGCCGCCCCGCATCCGGCGGTGCCGGCGGAGCTGCTGCAGCGCATGGTGCAGGTGTGGGATGGATCGCGGGCGTGGATGCGGGTGGAGCGGATGGGAAGTGCGGCCGGCCGGGAGCCGCGGGCATGACGCGGGTTGGCAGGAAGCTGACAAAAATGTCACCCTACGTCGGTGGGCAGCAACAGTTTTCGTCACACGTTGTAACTAGAACGTGAACAACTGCACGGTCGAAGTGGCCTGGGAGGGGGCGAAACCGGGGTGGCATGGATGCTGCGGTTACCTGAGCGCACCGGGGGCCTCCTCGGGCCCTCAACCAACCTGGAGTAAGTAAATGAACCGTCGTTCCATCGTACGCAATGTGCAAAAGGGTTTCACCCTGATTGAATTGATGATCGTTGTCGCGATCATTGGTATTTTGGCTGCGGTGGCGCTGCCGGCTTATCAGGACTACACGGTTCGCGCCAAGGTTACGGAAGGCTTGGCGCTCGCATCGTCGGCGAAGACTGCCATCGCTGAAAACGCCGCCAACGGTGCCCCGTATGCATCCGGCTGGACGAAACCCGAGCCCACCAAGAACGTCGCCAGCATCACCATCGACGACGCGGCCGGCTTCATCACCATCACCTATGACTCCAGCATCGACGGCGGCAAGACTGTGATGCTGAACCCCATTGACGGTGGCAAGTTGACGGGCTCCGTGTTCAGTGGGGGCACTACATCGAAGACCACCATCCCCACTGCTGGCTCGATCAGCTGGACCTGCACTTCGTCCCTTTCGCCATCTGCCGTGCTGGGTCAAAAGGGCACGCTGAATGGCAAATACGTCCCGGCAGAATGCCGTACCTGATAGTCACGCACTTGTGAACAAAGCCGCCTTCGGGCGGCTTTGTTTTTCCCAAAGTTTTCCGATTCCTGACAAGCATTAAGCTGGAAATTGCTGCAAATCAAATTGAATGATCTTTAAGGCGTAAAGGTCGATGAATAAGGGATGTTTTCAAGATTCAGAAAATCAAGTATCAGCGCTTTAAGCGGTATGGGTTGGCTGATCTTATTTCAAAATGGAATTGAAAATCGCATCTCGTTCCGGTTCACATTTGAGCTAGACTAGCCCGCAAATACATACGCTGCTGTCTTGCGTCCACACGATATACAACATGACCACCATTGCGCAGTTCATCGAGAACTTTCTGATCGCCGTCGACTTTCAAGAACCCATCGAGGTGACCCCCGAGACCGAACTGCTCAGCCTCCCCGAGTGGGACTCGCTGGCAGCCCTGGGCGTGATCGTGATGTTCGATGTCGACTACAACAAGACCATCGTCGGCGACGACCTCAAGAACTGCGCCACCGTCACCGACCTCTACAAGCTGCTGGGGTAGGGCGCCATGGGCTTGTCCACGCTTCACAACGTCCGCTTTGCGGGCATGGCCTCCTGCGTTCCCAAGCGAGTGCTGTCGAACCTGGAGGATTGCCCGCCCAAGATGCGCTCGGAACGCGAGCGGCTGGTGCGCAACATCGGCATCCACAACCGGCGCATCTGTGCCGAATGGCAGTGCTTTTCCGACCTGGCCTTCGACGCCACCGAAAAGCTGCTCGAAGAACTGCAGTGGCAGCGTGAAGAGATCGATGCCTTGATCGTGGTCACCCAGTCGCCCGACTACCTGATTCCGGCCACCGCCATCATCCTGCAGGATCGGTTGAAGCTGTCCCACGCCACCATCGCCTTCGACGTCAACCTCGGCTGCTCGGGCTACCCGTTCGGGCTCCACATCCTGGGCAGCATGATTGCCTCGGGTGCGGTGAAGAAGGGGCTGGTGCTGGTGGGCGATCGCTGCGCCACGGTCAACGACCCGCTCTTCTCCGATGCCGGCACCGCCACCGCGCTCGAGTTCGACCCGAACGCGGCGCCCATGCATTTCGACCTGAACAGCGACGGCAGCGGCTTTCGCGCCATCATGCTGCCGGTCGGCGGCCATCGCGAGCCCTTCGGTCCGCAGCATGCGGTTCCTACGAAGGACGAGAACGGCAGGCTGCACTGGCCCTCGGAGCTGATCCTCGACGGCCCGGCGGTGCTGAGTTTCTCGACCCATCAGGTGCCGCCCTCGGTCCGCCGTGCGCTCGAGCACGCCGGCGTCACGAGCGACGACGTGGACTACTTCATCTTCCACCAGGCCAACCGGATGATCAACGAGACGGTCCGCAAGAAGCTCGGCCTGCCGGTGGAAAAGGTGCCTTCCACCTTGCACGATTTCGGCAACACGAGCGGTGCCTCGCTGCCGGTGACGATGACCGCGCGGATCCACGAGGCCTTGAGCAGCGGCCGCAAGCGGCTGTCGCTGAGCGGCTTTGGCATCGGCCTGTCGTGGGGCACCTGCGTGCTGGAAGTCGCCGACGCCAAGTTTCCGCCCCTGCTGATTTCATGAGCCTGGACGCCGACACCCCGGAGCCGTCCTCCGTTCGCGCGGCCGCCTCGACCAGCGCCTTTTCGCTGGAGGGCCGCGTCATCCTCGTGACCGGCGCGTCTTCCGGGATCGGAGCCGCCACGGCGCGCTTGTGCGCGGAACTTGGCGCCCGGCTGGTGCTCAATGGGCGTGACGTCGATCGGCTCCACGCGGTGCGCGACGAATTGGCCGGCGAGGGCCACGTCGCCATCGCCGGCGACCTGTCCCTCGCCGACACCCGCGAGGCGCTGGTGGAAGCCGCGCCCGCCTACGACGGCCTGGCCTCGTGCGCCGGCATCGCCGCCCTGGTTCCCCTGCGCATGGCCAACGAGGCGCACCTGCAGAAGATGCTGTCGGTCAACTACCTCGCCCCGATCACGCTGACGCAGCGGCTGCTCTACAAGAAGCGAGTGCGTCACGGAGCGTCGCTTGTTTTCGTGACCGCGCTGTCGGCCAACGCCGCGCCTCAGGCCGCAGCCGGCTATGCGGCCTCCAAGGCCGCGTTGGAGGCTGCTTCGCGCACGCTGGCGCTGGAGCAGGCCAAACTTCGCATCCGTTCCAACTGCGTCGCGCCCGGCTATGTTGAAACGCCGATGCTGCAAGGCCTGGGCGCTCAGGCTGGAATGGACGACAAGATCGACCTCACGCCGCTGGGGCGATTGGCGCCCGAAGATGTCGCATCGTCCGTCTGCTTTCTGCTGTCGGGCGCGAGCCGGTGGATTACGCGCTCCACACTGACGGTCGACGGTGGCTTGGGCATTCCGATGCGCATATGAACATGACGGCAATGACTTCTGAAGGTTTCGGCAAGGATGCCGCCCGCCGTCTGTACGGCCTCGAAGGGAAGACGGTGCTGGTGACCGGTGCTTCCAAGGGTATCGGCGAAGCGGTCGCGCGCAGCTGTGCCGAAGCAGGTGCGCGTCTGGTTCTATCAGGGCGCGACCCCGATCGGCTTGAGGCCACGCTGAACGCGCTGGCTGGCGACGGCCATCGGGCCCTGCGAGCGGACCTCACCGACATGGCCTCGTTGCGCCAACTGGCGGTTGATTGCGGCCCCGTGGACGGCGTTGTCCACAGCGCCGGCATCCGTGGCCTGTCGCCCATGAAGATGGTGAGCGACAGCTTTCTGCGCGAGGTCATGGAAACCAACTACATCGCGCCGATGATGCTGACGCGTCAGTTGCTCAGTCGGTCCGCCATTCGGCCCGGCGGCTCGATCCTGTTTCTGTCGTCGATCGCGGCGGTGACCGGTACGGTAGGGCTGGGCCCGTATGCGGGTTCGAAGGCCGCCTTGATCGGGTCCATGCGTCCGTTGGCTCTGGAAATTGCGAAGCGGGGCATCCGGGCAAATGCTCTGGCGCCAGGCATCGTCGAAACGCCATTGACAACGATCGATGCAGACTGGTTCGAGTCCATTCGCAAACGTTATCCGCTCGACGTCGGGCAGCCGGAAGATGTAGCTTGGGCCTGCCTCTTCTTGCTGTCGGACGCCAGCAGCAAGGTCACCGGCACCGTGTTCAGCCTCGACGGCGGGGTCGAATACACATGACGGATCGTGCGGCGGGCACCGTCCCGAATCATCTGCTGGTCGTCAGTGCCGGAGGATTCGGCCGCGCCACGGCCAGCCTCGCACGCTCGGACATCGCATGCGGCACGCACTGGGACGTCAAGGGCTTCCTCGATGGCCGCAGCGGGCTGCACAACCCTTCGGATTTGCCGATCCTGGGCGACCCGATGACCTACCAGGTACAGGAAGGCGACATCTTCACCTGCGCACTGGGCAATCCGGCCGACAAGCGCCGCTACACCGAGCGATTGCTCGCCCAGGGCGCGAACTTCATCGTGCTGCGGCCCGATCTCGTCACCGGCGAACGCACGCAGCTGTCGCCGGGCGGGCTGTTCGAACGCAACGTGTCGCTCGGTCCGGACGTGCGGGTCGGCGCCTTCGTCACCATTCTGTCGACCACCATCGTCGGCTATGACGTGCAGATCGGCGACTACTGCCAGATCGCCAGCTTCGTCTTCATCGGCGGTGGCGCGCGCATCGGCGACGACGTCGTCATCCATCCGCACGCGACGATCCTGCCGGGCGTKCAGGTCGGCCAGGGCGCGGTGGTCGGTGCCGGCAGCGTGGTCATCCGCGACGTCGCGCCCGGCACGACGGTGATGGGCAATCCGGCCAAGCCGTTTTCGTTCCGCTGAGCCCCTGATGCTCTCGAAGCTGTCCCCGGCGCATTACCTCGACCCGGCGGTCTTCGACCGGGAGCGAACCCACATCTTTCGCAAGCTCTGGTTGTTTGCCGCCTTTCGCACTGCGCTGGCGGAGCCAGATGCCTTCGCCACCCGCGAGATCGGTGGCCTGCCGGTGCTGCTGCAAAACTGCGACGGCGAGATCCGCGCTTTCGAAAACCTGTGCCCGCACCGTCAGATGCCCTTGCAGAAAGAGGCTTTCGGCCAGGCGCGCATGGTCTGCCCGTACCACGGCTGGGTGTTCGACCATGCCGGCCAAGTGAAGACCATTCCGCACGAGGACAGTCTCTACGCCTATGCGCCGCAGGAGCGCGCGGGGCTCTGCCTGCGTCGTTACGCGGTGYGGGAAGTGGGCAATCTGGTCTTCGTCAACCTCGACGAGGATCCGCTGCCTTTCGATGCGCAATTCGCGCCGGAACTCCAGCAGAAGCTTCGCGATATCAGCGGCCACTTCGGCGCCCAGGCGATCCATGCCGACCTGCCCGTGCGCTACAACTGGAAGTTGAACTACGAGAACGTTCTGGACTACAACCACGTTCCGTATATTCACCCGAAGACGTTTCAGCCGTTGTTGCGCAAGGACACCTCCGACAACCGCGACAAAGCGACATCGAAGCCGGTATTGGACGAAGGCCGCGGCGACGGAGCCGATGCATCGCCTTCCGGCAACCTTGCTGCCCAGAGCTTCTGGACCCGCTCCCCGATTCGCATCGAAGCCTGGCCCTGGCACACGGGTGTAGCTCGCTATGGCGAAGACGATGACTACTACAACTTCTTCCTGTACCCCAACGTCAATTTCATTTCGCTGGGTGGCCTGACCTTCCTGTTGCAGCAGTTCCATCCGGTTGCGCCGGACCGCACCGAGGTGCGCTTCACCTTGTGCGCAGCCCGCGAGACGCGGCGACTGCCCGGCTTGCCCGCCATCTTGTGGGGCCATCTCAAAAGCGAGGTCGCCGTGCTGCATGAAGACGTGGGTCATCTCGAGGCGCTGCAACAGCGCCTGCACGCCGATGCACCCCACGCACGTCACGGCCGCTACGAAGAACGGCTGATCGCGGCGGCCGACACGTACCTGCGCCTGATGGGCGAGGAGGCGGCATGAAGGTCCGGGTTGACCTTTGCCTGCTCGGCTTCGGCAGCGTCTTCGACGCCATTGAGGGCGATCCCATCGGTCATGGCCTGCCGGTCGATTGGCAGGCTCGTCGAGCCGACAGCGTCGCCGCGCTTTCCACGTCCTGCGCGCAATTGCTGGACGGGCTCGATCCGGCCGCGACCCGGTTGTTCGTGGCGGTGGACCAGAACGCGCTCAATTACGCAAGGCTGGAACTCTATGGCGCCGCGCGCCTGCGCGGCTTCAAGCTGGCGACGCTGGTCCATGCGCGCGCGTGCGTGGCACCGGATGCGCGCCTGGACGACAACGTCTGGATCGGCGCGGGCGCGCTGGTGGGCAGCCGCGCGCACCTCGGGAGCGACGTGCTGGTGCATCCAGGGGCGCGCATCGATGCCGGCGCGCGCATCGGCGCGCATGGCTGGATCGGCCCCGGCGCTTCTGTCGGCGCCGAGGCCGAAGTCGGCATCCACTGCGTCATCGGCGCCGATGCTCGACTTCGGACCGGCCTGCGCATGGGCCGCCATTGCCTGATCG
>NZ_JBFUCI010000319.1:0-7512 GCF_056405335.1 Variovorax sp. P1_H12_2 | reverse complement strand
GTCACGGGCAAGGGCCGCCATCCTCTGCTTCCGAACGTGCCGACGTTTGAAGAATTGGGTATCCGCGAATACGACGCGTCAACTTGGTTCGGCCTTATGGCTCCCCCGGGAACCCCGAAACCAATTTTGGACAAGCTGGCCACGGCATGCGCCACGTTGGCACGCAAGCCGGAGGTCATCCAGAGGTATCACGACTATGGTGGCGAACCCGTCGGGAGCACGCCGGCGGAGTTCTCTGCCTACATCCGCTCAGAGCGGGCCAAGTGGGTTCCGGTGGTTAAGCGCTCCGGAATCAAGCTTGAGTTGACCTGACAACGAGAACGAGTTCGTCCTATGCCTACGCTACGAGTCCTTTGGTTCGTTCCTCCGCCCGTGGTCGATGTTGCCCATGTGTTGAAGGTCGCGACAGACGTATCGCTTCAAGCGGCGCGCAACCCGTCGTCCGATGCGCAGTTCGAGGCCTTGGCGACCGGCGAGGCGGATGCAGTCGTCACGGCCATAGACAACGTAATGGACTGGAACCTGCGCGAGGGTCCCCAGGACTTTCGCGTTGTGGCGCAACTTGAGCGCACGACCCCCTTGACTATCGTCGGACAGCGAGGTCGCACTTCGCTCGAACATCTGCGTGGCGCCACCATTCTGGTTGATGCGCCGCGCAATGGATTCATTGTGGCCTTGCGCGCCATGCTGGCCGACGCGGGCATTGGTGCTGACAGCTACGCACTGGAACCCGTCGGTGGGGTAAAGGAAAGATACGACGCCATCATCGCAGGGCGTGGCGATGCCACCTTGCTAGGCCCTCCCTTCGACGCAATGGCCGTCGAGGCGGGTCTCACCCGCATCGGGACTGTTCAGCAGTGCTACCCGGCATTTCCGGGTCAGGGCCTCGTCGTGAGCGCGGCTGCGATAGAGCGACTGCGCCCCACACTTTCAGCCTGGTTGCGCAGCCTTGAGAACGCGCGCCAAAGCATGGAGGAAGTGCCTGAGGCTGCACGGCAAGCGCTGACGCTTGCTGGCTTCCTCCCTCCAGCCGTTGACGCCATGCTTGGCAGTACGCCGGCCTCTCTTTTGCCTGACCGGGTCGGCATCGAGCTGCTCATCGAGCAGCGCCGTCGCGCCGGCCTGCCTGGCGCCGCCACTACCTACGAGGGGCTAGTTGAGAGCTCCCTGCTCGGGCGCTGAGGCGCGCGGGTACGCCAGATCGAAGCCGTTTTCCCGTGGCCGATTCATTGCTGGACCTGCGCCTCTTCGTTGCCGTGTACGAGGAACGCTCGTTCACGGCGGCGGCCCGACGCGAGCACGCCACCCAGCCTGGCGTTTCGCAGCATGTGCGCAAGTTGGAGGGGCAGTTGGGCACCCGGCTCTTTCTACGCGGCACCGGCCAGCGCGTGATCCCCACGCCCGCGGCGGACCTGTTCTACACCGGCGCAACCGATGTTCTGCGCGCGCATGCGGCCGCGGTGGGAGCGGTCAAGGGGCGCAGCGGCGGGCTGCAAGGTGAGTTGCGAATCGGCCTCGTCCCGGTGGTAGCCCGATCGCTGCTCGCACCGGTTTATGCGCAGTTCCTCGCCATGCACCCGAACGTCGTCCTGCGAATTTCCGAAGACAACAGCGCGCCCCTCGCTGCGAAGGTCCGGTCGGGCGAACTACACTTGGCAATTGCAGTCGTGGGCGGGGAGGAGGCAGGCGTGCGGAGCGAGCGCCTGTTCTCTTCACCATGCCTTTTGGCCTCGCGCTGGAACGGTCCGTTGCCGCACCTCGCGGGCGTTGACCTGCGCGAGATCTCTCCGCTACGGCTGATCGCTCCGCCACCGCCGAACGCGGCGCGCACGCGCCTATCGCGCTACCTTGCCCGTCAGGGCGTCCGAGGCGAGCAGTGGCTCGACGTCGATTGCTTCTCCGCGACGCTGGGCGTCGTTTCCCGCACCGACTGGATGAGCATCTTGCCAGGCATCGTGCTATTGCCCGGGTTGATGCGCCAGGAATTTACCGCGAGCCTGATCGCACCCGAGGGCTTCGACTTCGAGGTGGCTTGCCTGCAGCCGCTGCGGAGTTCCCTGTCGCCCCAGGCGGAGGCGTTCCTCGAACACATGCTGGCGGAGGCGCAGGTGCAGAACGCGCAACTCTCCTCGCTCATGCCGCTGCCTGAAACGCCATTGGCGTTGCCCTGCGACGCGCATTCGTTTTCATGATCATTGCCGCATCCGAAAATAATTTCGCGCGCGCGCGTTGCGACCCTACAGTCACGCCTCCTTGAACGGAGGTCCCATCTTGCGCCCCAGCTCCAACCAACCAGTTATGTCCGGCCTCGCTTCGGCGCTGCCGCTCGATGGGGAGTTCGACTACATCATCGTCGGGGGCGGAACGGCGGGCTGCACCCTCGCTTCGCGCCTGTCGGAAGACCCGGCGGTGACGGTCTGCCTGCTCGAAGCCGGCGGTCGGGGCGACGCCCTGCGCATTCAGGTGCCGGGCGCCGTCGGCTTCGCGCACATGGCTCCTGACCTCGGATGGAGCTATTCGTCCGTCCCACAGCCTGGCCTGCACGGGCGACGCATCAATCTGGCGCGCGGCCGGGTGCTCGGCGGAACGAGTGCCATCAACGGCATGGTCTACTTCCGCGGACCGGCGACGGACTACGACGAGTGGCGCCGCCTTGGCAACGAGGGCTGGGGGTATGACGAGGTCCTGCCCTACTTCCTGCGCTCCGAGGACAACTTTGACTGGCCCGAGAGCCGCCTGCACCACAAGGGCGGGCCGCTGGCGATCAGTTCGCTCGCGCAGCTCAATCCGCTGGTACCGAGATTCCTGCACGCTGCGGATTCGCTCGGCTATCCGCGATGCAACGACTTCAATGTAGCAGCACCCGAAGGGTTCGGGGCACGCCAACTCACCATCCGAGCCGGCCGCCGCGAGACGGCGTCCACCGCATTCCTCGAGCCGGTGCGTGGTCGCAACAACCTCGCAATCGTGACCGGCGCGTTGACGCACCGGATCGTGTTCGAATCGCGCCGCGCGGTCGGCGTCGAAGCCGAGTCTGGGGGTGCCCTGAAGATCCTGCGCGCACGGCGCGAGGTGGTGCTGTGCGCCGGCGCATACAACACGCCGCAGGTTCTGTTGCGCTCGGGAGTCGGCCCGGGTGAAGAATTGCGGGCGCTGGGCATCGCACCTGTCGCGCACTCCGTCGACGTGGGCAAGCACCTGCGCGACCACGTGTCGGCGTTCGTTCAGGTCAGTAGCCCGGCGACGCTGTCTTATGCGTTGTCGCTGCGCGCGCTGCCGCGCTGCGCGTGGAACTTGCTCGAGTATGCGCTATGGCGCCGCGGCCCCCTGGCCAGCAACTTGTTCGAAGCGGCCGGGTTCGTTCGCAGTCAGGACGGCATTGCCGGTCCGGACGTGCACATCGTCTTGAATGCCTTCCGCCGTCCGCCCGCYGGCCGCATCGTACCTACGGGGCACGGTTGCGCGGTCCTCGCCACCGTGCTCCAGCCATTCAGCGAGGGAAGCGTCGTACTCGGCGGAACGGATCCCCGCGATGCTCCGCTCATTGATCCCGGATTCCTTCAAGACGAGCGCGACCTGCGAACAATCGTTCGGGGCCTCAAGATCGCCCGCAACATCCTGAACTCAGCGGCCTTTTCGGACCTGCAGCACCGGGAGACGGATCCCGGCCACGACGTGCGGACGGATGACGACTGGGCGGAGTATGCAAGGCGCAATGCATTCTCGGTGTACCACCCCGGAGGTTCGTGCCGCATGGGCCCCGACGCGCAGTCGGTCGTCGATACGCAGTTGCGCGTGCGAGGCGTCGAGCGCCTGCGCATCGCGGATGCCTCGATCTATCCGACGCTGATCAGCGGCAACACGAACGCGTCCGTGATGATGATCGCCGAAAAGGCTGCCGACCTCCTTCTCGGCAATGCCACACCGACCCGTATGCCCGCCCGGACAGAAAGCCCGGCCGAGACACACGCGCGCGCACAGCGCAGTTCAGCGATCGCTGCGTGATTCCCAACTATTCGAACCATTGGAGACACCCATGCACAACTCTTCCTCGCGACTGCAGGACCGGCGCAGATTCCTCGTCCAAGCGGCTTCGGCCGCAGCGCTAGGCGCCACCGGGGTCGGCGTAGCCGCAGCTGAATGGCCCTCGAGACCGGTGCGGCTCGTCGTCGTCTTCCCCGCCGGGGGCAGCGTCGACAACTCGGCGCGCATCTTTGCAGACCGCCTGCGTGAGCTTCTGCGCGTGCCAGTGGTGGTGGAGAACCGTCCGGGCGGGTCCACCATCGTAGGCACGCAATCCGTCCTCGCCGCACCGCACGATGGCTACACATTCCTCGTGAGCATTCCCTTGACGATGTATTTGCCGGTGCTCTTGTCAAAGGTGCCTTTCGACCCGCAAGCGGACCTGGTGCCCGTCGGCCCGCTCACCTTCGAGCAACTGGTGCTGGTTGCGAGTGCCAAGTCGGGTATCACCAGCTTTGAAGACATGCGCAAGCGCGTCCAAGCTGACTCCTCCCAATACTCCTTTGCCTCCTACGGGATCGGGACCGACGCGCACCTTCTGGCGGTCCACCTCGCCAAGGAATGGGGGGCGAACCTCTTGCATGTGCCCTACCCAGGAGGCCTGCCCTCCGTCCAGGCCGTTGTCGCCGGCCAGACAACGTTCACTCTGGGACCCGCCGCCATCTGCAAACAGTTCATCGACAACGGAACCTTGGTGCCTCTTGCGGTGCGCGGGCACCCTCGTTCGCCCTTTTACCCGAACGTGCCGACTCTTACCGAACTCGGTGTGGCGGGCTTCCAGAATCCCGTGTGGTGCGGAATGTTCGCCGCCCRTGGAACGCCGCCGGAAGCCGTCACCGCGATGGCGAATGCCTTGCGCGAGTGCGCCACGTCCCCGGCGCTGCAGGCACGGTTGCACCAGGCGTTCAACGTCTCCGCGGCCATGGACCAGAAGCAGTTCGCCCGCCTGGCACGAGACGCCGCGGACATCGACGGCGTCATGTTTCGCGCGGCCGGTATCCGCATGGATGGCTGAAAGAGAAGAGCACCCGAAATGTTCGAGCCTTTTCCCGGCAACTACGTCTGGAACCTGTCTGTCAACCTCGCGCTGATGGCGGGCGGCAACCATGGCGAGTTGGACGAAGCCTGCCGCCCCATACGCGAAGCGGCGGGCCGCAACGAAGACGCCAACAGCGCCCTTCTCTTCGACTCGTGGATCGCGGTCGCCAACAAGGTCATCGCGATGGCGGAACGCGACCTGGCGAAGGGACGCCGCCTCTCGGCCGGCATCAAGCTCCAGCGAGCTTCGGGGTACCTGCTCGCTGCCGAGCGCATGCAAAGCCGTAACTACGAACCGCGGCGCAGGGCCTATGACGAAGGCCTGCGATATTTCCGCCTCGGACTGGAACTACAGCAGGACGACACCGAGTTCGTGGAGATCCCATACGAGGGGCGGCAATTCCCGGCGCTGTTCGTCAAGGCGCCGCGCGAGGTCGACGGACGCCCAAGGCCCTGCGTTGTCTGTTGCAACGGTCTCGATTCGATGAAGGAGCAGGCCTGGCTGGTCGGCTTGGCTCAAGCGTTCGCGCTCCGCGGAATCTCGACTCTGCTCGTGGACCAACCGGGCTCCGGCGAAGCCCTCCGCAGGTTCAAGCTGCCGGGTCGCCATGACTCGGAAGCCTGGGCGACGCCGGCCTACGACTACCTCCTCACACGCAGCGATGTCGACCACGCCCGTATCGGCATGGTCGGTGGCTCGCTTGGCGGCTATTTCGCCCCGCGTGCCGTAGCAATGGATCCGCGCTACAAGCTGTGCGCGGTGTTAGGGGCGAATGGCAACTGGGGCGAGATGCAGAAGCGCCGTCTGGCCCGAGAAGGAGATCGACCCGTGCCTCACTACTGGGAACACGTGATGTGGGCTTTCGGCAAGACGTCGATCGATGAGTTCATGGCATGGGCGCCCAGTATGAATCTCGCCGGCGTTGTCGAGAAGATTCGCGTCCCCTTCCTTATCACCCACGCTGCCGGAGATCGGCAGATTCCCGTCGATTACGCGCGGCAGTCCTACGACGCGGCCACGAACAGCCCCAAGCGGGAACTTTTCATCACGACGAAGGACGACCTCGAAGTGGAGCACTTCGGCGCCGACAACGGAACGGTGGCCCGGGACTACATCGCGGACTGGCTCCGCGAGACGTTCGCAGAGATGTGAAGCCAAGCCTTGCCAAACAACAACCGGCCAATCGCCAGACAGGAGACAGATTCCATGACACCTTCGCCCGATAGCGGAGCGAATCGGCTCCGCACGAGCCCGCGCGACCCGGCGCTTTTTCATTCCCGGCGCTCGATTCTGTTGGCCGCCGCCTGCATGGCTGCAACGGTGGGCCACACGCAGACACGACGGGACGGCACCTATCCGACGCGCCCCATCCACCTGATCGCCCCGATTCCGCCTGGAGGCCCGACGGACTTCGCCGCGCGGGCGCTTGCCAACAGCCTCGCCCGCGAACTCGGGCAACCGATCGTCGTCGAGAACCGCCCTGGCGCGGCCGGAACGCTGGGAACAGCCTTGGTCCAGCAAGCGCCGCCAGATGGCTATTCACTCGTTATGTCGACGCTCTCGACGCAGATCACCGGCCCGCTCCTCGTGCCCAAGCCGCCGTTCGACGGCGTCAAGGACTTCACGGCGATTGGCGGCTTCATGCGCATGACGGTCGTGCTACTGGTGAGCCAAAGTGTTCCCGTGGGCAGCTTCAAGGAGTTCGTGGCGTATGCCCAGCAGCGCCCGGACAAGCTGAACTATGGCACACCGGGTATCGGAAGCGCACCCCATCTCGTGACGGAATTGATCAAGGATCGCACTGGCATTCAGATCACCCACATAGCCTACAAGGGCGGCGCGCCCATGCTGCAGGCACTTGTCAGTGACGAGGTGCAGTTGGCGGTCGGGGACCTGACGACCTCTATGGCCTGGATCAAGGCCGGCAAGGTGAAGCCGCTGGCAGTCCTCTCAGCGCAGAGATCTTCCTTGCTCCCGGTAGTGCCGACGCTTCTTGAAGAAGGCGTGCTCGATGCTCCCGCAGATTTCTGGGTCGGCCTGGCTGGCCCTGCGGGCATGCCGCCCGTTATCACTTCTCAGCTTCACGCGRCGCTGGGAAAAGTTCTCGACCAACCGGACATGCGCGAGTTCTTCGCCAAAAGCGGCGCCGAACCCTCGGCCACCAGCCCGAGAGAACTGCGGGACCTCTGGGCGATGGAACAGCAGCGATGGGCCGACGTCATCCGTACCAAGCACATCCGCGCAGAATGAGTTGTCGTATTGGAGCGAACGTGCCGACCCTGCGTCGACGTGCACTTCCAGGCCCAACCCGGCGCTCCAGACTGGCGCAAATTTTCAACGCGGCCTAGAGGCGACCGCTGCCAGAGTGCGGGGCCGGTCAGGCGGGAAGGTCGAAAACCGGGGCCGCAGCTTTGCCCTTTGCCCCATAGGCGCAGACAGTTCGTCAGCCT
>NZ_JBFUCI010000318.1:0-7539 GCF_056405335.1 Variovorax sp. P1_H12_2 | reverse complement strand
GCACTTGATTGCGCGTCCTCCTTTGTTCGCGCGCCATCCCCCGGGCCCTGATGAGCCAGGACACGCTGTCGGACGTGCTGCGCGGCGTGCGCCTGCGCGGCGCGGTGTTCTTCAGCATCAGCGGCAACAGCGAATGGGCCGCCGAGGCCCCGTCGACGAAGGAACTCGCGCCCCTGCTGATGCATGGCGTCGACCATGTGATGGAGTACCACGCGGTCGCGCAGGGCAGCTGCTGGGCCGGAATTCCCGGCGGGCCGTCCGTGCAGCTTTTCGCCGGCGACGTCGTGATGTTCCCGCACGGCGATGCCCATGTGGTGTCGAGCGCGCCCGGGATGCGCGGCGACAGCGATTTCAGCTGGTTCGCCGGCGCGCAAGTCGAGCCGTTGCCGCTGCGCCTTGCCTACAACGGCCGCAACTTCATGCGTTCGGCGCCGCCGGATCCGGATGCGGACGCGACCATCGTCTGCGGCTTTCTCGGTTGCGACCTGCAGCCCTTCAACCCGCTGATTGCTGCACTGCCGCACCTGATGCATTTGCGCGCCACCGAGGGCGATGCCTGGATCCCGAAGTTCACCCAGCAGGCGGTGGCCGAGTCGCATGCACGGCGTCCGGGCGGCGAGGCGATGCTCGCCCGCATGAGCGAACTGATGTTCGTGGATGCCGTCCGGCGTTACGCCGACCTCCTGCCTGCGCACAGCGCGGGGTGGCTGGCGGGCTTGCGCGACCGCTATGTCGGCCGGACGCTGGCATTGATCCACGAGCGGCCCGCGCAGGACTGGACCATCGACGAGCTCGGACGCAGCGTCGGTCTCTCGCGCTCGGCATTGCACGAGCGCTTCGTCCACCTGATCGGCATGCCGCCGATCCACTATCTGGCGCTGTGGCGCGTCCAGGCGGCGGCGCGGCAGTTGCTTGACACCCGCGCCACCGTCGCCGCGATCGCGCTGGACGTCGGCTACGAGTCCGAGGCCGCGTTCGCACGGGCCTTCAAGCGCCTGGTCGGCATGCCACCCGGTGCGTGGCGCCGGGAACGCGATGCGGGGATCGACCTGGCGCCGCAGCCCCGCGCGGTGTGAACCAGGGCATCCCGCCCTTCAGGCGGTGGGCGCGGGCCGCCTTGGCGGCACCTTTTTGCCTCGGGCCTCAGGGCGAGCGGTGCAGGCGCGGCGCCGACAGCGCATCGATGCTTTGCTGGATCGTGTCGTCCACGTCGCGCCGGCGCCCTGGCAATCGGGCACCCGCCAGCGCCGCCTTGAGCGCCAGGATGTCCTTCACGCTCGGCGCGACCTTGATCTGCGCGAGCGCCGCGTCGGTGTTGCCGCCCTTGAGCAGCATCAGCACCTTGGCGGCCCATTCGTTTGTTCGTACTGCCATGGATAGTCCTTGCCTCGGGTCGGAGGCCGACTTTATACCGGCCCGTCGACGCCGATGCCCAGCCATCCCTGGAGGCCGGATCCGGCCCCCGGGAACCACAGCTTCCCCAGCGGGGTTGAGGCTTTCCCACCCCCCGCCCCCCTCCCCCAAGGAGGGGGGTGCGCACGGTCCTGAACTTCAAAATTCCGCCCGTTCCCCGGCCCATCGCATGCCAGGGGCTCCCCCCACTGACCACGCACTGGAGACACGTGTACCACCCAAAACTGAAGACGGGATCCATTGAAGCCCGCTCGTCCTTTCGAATCGCAGCCACGACCGCTGCGGTCCTTCTCGTCACGCTCGCCCCGGGGGGCGCAAGCGCGTTCGAATTCGACACCGGGAATCCTGACGTGTCGATCCGGTGGGACAACACGGTTCGCTACAACTACGCGAACCGCGTCGAGAGCCGCGACCAGAAGATCGGCAACACGGTGATCGCGGACGAAGGCACCTACAGCTTCAACCACGGCCAAACCGTCACGAACCGGCTGGACCTCCTGAGCGAACTGGACCTGACCTACATGAAGCGCTACGGCGCGCGCGTGAGCGCGGCCGGCTGGTACGACCATGCCTACGGCCCGAACAGCAAGACCAACCCGTTCCCGCCCTTCACGAACATCCCCAGCTACGTCAACAAGAAGTACAGCCCCTACACCGACCGCTACTACCGCGGTCCGTCGGGCGAGTGGCTCGACGCCTTCGTCTTCGGTGGCGTCGACATCGGCGATGTGCCCGTGAACGCCAAGCTGGGCAGCCATTCGCTGTACTGGGGCGAATCCCTGTTCCTTGCCGGCAACCTGAACGGCATCGCCTACGCCCAGAACCCGCTGGACCTCCAGAAGGGCTTTGCCACGCCCGGCGTGGAAGCGAAGGAATTGTTCCGGCCGCTGAACCAGCTCTCGATGCAGGCGCAACTCACCGACACCGTCTCGGTCGCCGCGCAGTACATGCTGGAGTGGGAGTCCTTCCGCTACCCTGAAGGCGGCACCTACCTCGGTCCCGTGGACTTCGCCTTCAACGGACCCGACCGCCAGTTCCTCTCGCCGGCATTGGGCTTCGCCCAGCGCGGCGCGCCGTCGGACCCCAAGCAGCGCGGCCAGGAGGGCGGCCTGTCCACCCGCTGGAGCCCCGAGTGGCTCGACGGCACCATGGGCGTCTACTACCGCAGGTTCTCGGACAAGCTGCCGCAGACCTTCCTGACGCGCGTCGGGCCGGGCATCAGCCGCTACAACCTGATCTACGCCGACGACGTCGACCTGTACGGCGTCAGCCTGGCCAAGAACATCGGCGGCATCAGCTTCGGCTCCGAGCTGTCCTTGCGCCACAACACGCCGCTGAACAGTACGGTGCTCGGCATCGCGCCCGGCCTGCCTGCGCAGGGCGACACCAAGGGCCCGCGCGGCGACACCTACCACGGCCTCGTGAACGCCGTCGGCATCGTGCCGAAGACCGCCCTCTTCGACACCGCTTCCTGGGCCGCCGAGCTGGTCTGGGCGAGCTGGGGCAAGGTCCGCAGCGGCCAGAACCTGTTCTTCGCCGAGGGCTTCGCGCCCTGCATCGGCAAGGACAAGTGGGACGGCTGCACGACCAAGAACTACTTCGGCGCCGGCTTCTCGTTCACGCCGACCTGGTTCCAGGTCTTTCCCGGCATCGACCTGTCGGCACCGCTCACCTATGCCGTGGGTCTCAGCGGCAACGCGCCGACGGTCTTCGGCGGCAACCAGGGCAACGGCAACTACAGCGTCGGCCTGGGTGTCGACGTCCGCCAGAAATACCGCTTCGACCTGAAATACATCGACTACGTCGGCCACTACAAGGACAACGGATTCGCCGTCACCGCGCAGAACGGCTTCACCACCCTGCTCAAGGACCGCGGTTTCCTGAGCCTCACCTTCAAGACCACCTTCTGAGGATCCTCCGATCATGAAACTCTCCCACTCGCTCCTTGCCGGCTTCGTTGCCGCATCGACAGGCCTGGCCGCCCAGGCGGCGATCACCGCCGACGAGGCCAAGGCGCTCGGCACCACCCTCACGCCCGTCGGCGCGGACAAGGCCGCCAACAAGGACGGCACCATCCCCGCCTACACCGGCGGCCTGAAAAGCGCCCCCGGCGGCTACAAGGCAGGCGACGGCATCCGGCCGGACCCCTTCGCCGGCGAAAAGCCGCGCCTGGTGATCGACGCCAAGAACATGGCCGAGCACGCCGACCGCCTGACCGACGGCACCAAGGCGCTGCTGCAGAAGTACCCGAGCTTCCGCGTCGACGTCTATCCGACGCACCGCACCGTCGCCTTTCCGAAGTTCGTCACCGACAACACCGCAGCCGGCGCGCAGCAGGCCAGGACGGTCAACGAAGGACGCTCGATCGACGGCGCCCATGCCGGATTCCCGTTCCCGATTCCCAAGGATGGCTACGAGGCCATGTGGAACCACCTCGTGCGGTTCAACGGCCAGAGCTACGAGGCCAAGTACCGCAACCTGAACGTCGACGCCAGCGGACGGCCGGCACTGGCCACCGAAGGGATGAGCGTGCAGGACTTCCCCTTCTGGGATACGGCCAGGGCCACCGCGGACACCTACTGGCGCATCAAGCTCACCTACACCGGACCGGCGCGGCGCGCCGGCGAGGCCCTGCTGATCGTCGATCCCCTGGACATGGGCCAGAAGGACCGCCGTGCCTGGAGCTACCTGCCCGGCCAGCGCCGCGTCAAGGTCGCCCCCGACCTGTCCCACGACACGCCCAACCCGGGCACCGCCGGCGCCACGACCTTCGACGACACCTTCATCTTCAACGGCTCGATGGACCGCTTCGATTTCAAGCTGGTCGGCAAGAAGGAGATGATCGTGCCCTACAACGCCTACGGCGCGGTGTACCAGTCCAAGCAGGACGACCTGCTCAAGCCCAATCACCTGAACCCGGACCTGGTGCGCTGGGAGCTGCACCGCGTGTGGGTGGTGGAAGCAACCCTGCGCGAGGGGAAGCGCCATGTCTACAGCAAGCGCACCTTCTACCTCGACGAGGATTCGTGGGCGGCACTGGCCTCGGACAACTATGACGCCCGCGGCCAGCTCTACCGCGCCGGATTCGCCTACATGGCGCCCAGCTACGACCTGCCGGCGCCGTACACCGACATGTTCGGCCACTACGACTTCGCTTCGCGCATCTACTCGCTGACCGGCTACATCGCCGAAACCGGCGGCCTGCGCCACACGAAGGCGCTGAGCGACCGCGAATGGACTGCCGACTCGCTCGCCGGCGCCGGCGTCCGCTGAGACGGGGACTCTCGATGAACGCGAAGCGAGTCACCACGGGTGGCGTGGCCCTGGCCATCGCGCTGGCCACCGGCGCGGCGACATGGGCCACGCAGCCCGCCTCGGGCAAGGGATGGCGCGACGTGCTGGACACGCCGGCAGTGAAGAGCCCGCTCGCCTCGCGTGCATTGCTCAACGGACTGGCCAGCGCGGGCAGCCGCATCGTGGCGGTCGGGCAGCGCGGCCACATCCTCTTTTCCGACGATGCCGGCAAGAGCTGGCGCCAGGCCGAAGTGCCGGTCAGCTCGGACCTGGTTGCCGTCAGCTTCCCGACCGCGATGAACGGGTGGGCCGTGGGACACGACGGCGTCGTGCTGCGCACCACCGATGCGGGCGTGACGTGGACCGTCCAGCTCGACGGCCTGAAGGTCGGCGGCGTGATGGTCGAGTACTACCTCCGCGAAGCGGCGGCCCTCTCCGCCGACGATCCGAAGCGCGCCGGCCTGCTGATCGACGAGGCGCGTCGCTTCGAGGCCCAAGGCGCCGAGAACCCCTTCCTCGACGTCTGGTTCCGAGATGCTTCCGAAGGCTTCGTCGTCGGTGCGTTCGGCCTCGTGCTGCACACCACCGACGGCGGCGCGCGCTGGGCGCCGTGGCTTCACGCGCTCGACAACCCGAAGGGCCTGCACCTCTACGCCGTGCGAGGCATCGGCTCCGACGTCTACATCAGCGGCGAGCAGGGGTTGCTGCTCAAGCTGGAGCGCGGCGACACGCGCTTCCGCGCACTCGAACTGCCCTACAAGGGCACGCTGTTCGGCATCACCGGCAGCACCCGTTCCCTTGTTGCCTACGGCCTGCGCGGCACCGCGCTGCGCAGCACCGATGGCGGCCGGAGCTGGCAACAGACGCCCACGGGCCTCCAGGTCGGCCTGACCGCGGGCACCCTGCAGGACGACGGGCGCATCGTCATCGTCAGCCAGGCCGGCCACATCCTGAGCAGCACCGACGACGGTGCGAGCTTCAAGGCCGCATCCACCGAACGCACCGTTCCCGCCGCCGCGGTGGTGACCCCAGTCAAGGGCACGCTCGTCATCGCCGGGCCACGCGGCGCCCAATCGCTTCCCCTGCCCTGAGCGGGCAGCCGGAGAACCCCATGCACACCCCCACACCCGCGGACCTGTCCGCGCCGACTTCGCTCGACCCGTTCGACACCCGCTCCGGCTCACGCCTGGAGCGGCTCATCTTCAATCATCGCTTCGCGGTCATGGTCGTCTGTGGCCTGATCACTCTGCTGCTCGGCTTCCTGGCCGCGACGCGGCTGACGCTCAACGCCAGCTTCGAGAAGATGCTCCCGCAGGGCCATCCCTACATCCAGAACTACCTGGAGCATCGCGCGGACCTGCGCGGGCTGGGTAACTCGCTGCGCGTGGTCGTCGAAAACACGAAGGGCGACATCTATGACCCCAAGTACCTCAGCGCGCTCAAGAAGATCCAGGACGAACTCTTCCTGACGCCAGGAGTCGACCGCGCGTGGATGAAATCCCTCTGGGCGCCCGCCGTGCGCTGGACCGAGGTGACCGAGGAAGGCTTCCGAGGCGGGCCGGTGATGCCTGACAACTACGACGGCTCGCCCGCCGCCACCGAGCAGCTGCGCGGCAACATCGCGCGCGCCGGGCTGGTCGGCGGACTTGTCGGCAACGACTTCAAGTCCAGCATGATCGTCGTGCCGCTGCTGGACGCCAGCACCGGCCAGCGCATCGACTACCGCGGCCTTTCGCACTCGCTCGACGAGATGCGAGCGCGCTACGAAACGGACGCACAGGGCCAGCCGACCGGCGTCAAGGTGCACAGCATCGGCTTCGCGAAGCTGGTCGGCGACCTGATCGACGGCCTCTACCAGGTGGCGTTGTACTTCGGCCTCGCTGCGCTCGTGGCGACGCTCATCATCTACTTCTACACGCGATGCCTGCGCAGCACGGCGCTGGTGGTTGCCTGCTCGCTGGTGGCGGTGATCTGGCAGCTCGGGCTGGTGGCCGGGCTCGGCTTCGAACTCGACCCCTACTCCATCCTCGTGCCCTTCCTCGTCTTCGCGATCGGCGTGTCGCACGGCGCGCAGAAGATGAACGGCATCATGCAAGACATCGGCCGCGGCGCACACCGGCTGGTGGCGGCGCGCTTCACCTTCCGCCGCCTCTTTCTCGCCGGCCTGACCGCACTGGTGGCCGACGCGGTGGGCTTCGCGGTGCTGATGCTGATCGACATCCCCGTCATCAAGGACCTCGCGCTCACCGCCAGCATCGGCGTTGCCGTGCTGATCGTGACCAACCTGATCCTGCTGCCGGTGCTGCTGTCGTACATCGGCGTCAGCGGTGCCGCGGCCGAGCGCAGCCTGCGCGCCGGACGCGACGGGGGCGAAGAGCGGGGCTTCGACCGCGTCTACGGCTGGCTCGGCCGCTTCACCGAACGCCGCTGGGCCATCGCAACCGTCGTGTCGGCCGCGGCGCTGCTGGTGGCGGGCTTCGCGGTCAGCACGCACCTGAAGATCGGCGACCTCGACCCCGGCGCACCCGAGCTGCGTGCGGACTCCCGCTACAACCGCGACAACGCCTTCGTCACGGCCAACTACTCGCTGTCGAGCGACACCTTCGCGGTCATCGTCAAGACCGCCAAGGAAGGCTGCCTGAAGTACGAGACGCTGGTGGAAGCAGACCGGCTGGCCTGGACGCTGCAGCAGGTGCCGGGCGTGCAGACCACGATGTCGCTCACCAACGCCGTGCGCCAGATCACCGCCGGCAGCAACGAAGGCAGCCCCAAGTGGCTGACCATCGCGCGCAACCAGGACGTGCTGAACTACGGCGCCCAGCAAGCCAGCGT
>NZ_JBFUCI010000317.1:0-7610 GCF_056405335.1 Variovorax sp. P1_H12_2 | reverse complement strand
ACGCTCACGAGCTCCAGGCCGCGCTGCGACCAGTCTTCCTGCAACTCGAGCAACAGCGACTTGATCGTGTCGGCACCCAGTTCGTCGTCGAACAGCACGCGCAGTTCGCGCACCGGCAACGGCTGGGTCGAACAGATCAAGGCGGTTTCGAGAATGCGCTTGGCATCCGCCGTATTCATGGTTCGCGTTATCCGGGAAAAGGCGCCTCGAGGACGCTTGTTCAGAAGGATGGAAGGAGGCGCTGCCGGCACGCGGCGAAAAGCAACGCAAAACCGGCATCAGGCGGCCGGCGCGGCCCTCGGGACCGTCAGGCGCGATTGTAATCCAGGCCCCATTCGGAAAAACCCTGAAGCAGGTCCGGGGGCGGCGGCGAGCGGAACTCCATCGGCTGGTGCGTGACAGGATGCTCGAATCCCAGCCGGAAGGCATGCAGCGCCTGCCGCGCCAGGCCGGCCGCGGGCGCACCGCCGTAGAGCGCATCGCCGACCAGCGGGTGGCCGATCGACGCCATGTGCACCCGGATCTGGTGGGTCCGCCCGGTCTCGAGCGTGCAACGCACCGCACAGCCCTGGTCGTTGCTGTCGAGCACCTCGACCAGCGTGCGGGCCGGCTTGCCCGAATGGCGCTCGAGGTCGACCACCGCCATGCGCAGCCGATTGCGAGGATCGCGCCCGATCGGAGCCTCCACATGGCGCGCGCCGGCGCCCTGCCAGCTGCGATGCGCAAGCGCCAGGTATTGCCGCTTGACCTCGCGCGCGGCGATCAGCGCGACCAGCGCGTCCATCGTCTGGCGGCTGCGCGCGACGACCATCAGCCCGCTGGTGTCCCGGTCGAGCCGGTGCACGATGCCGGCGCGCGGCAGCAGCGCCGCCCGGGGGTCGAGCGCCAGCAGGCCGTTGAGCAGCGTCCCGCTCCAGTGGCCGGGGGCCGGATGGACCACCAGGCCGACCGGCTTGTCGATGATCCGCAGGTGTTCGTCCTCGTACAGTACGCTGAGCGCCATCGGCTCGGCCTTGAAAGCCTGGCTTTGCGGCGTCGGCCGGAGTTCGATCCGCCCGGCCTCGCCGGCATGCACGGTGGCCGAGGACTTGGTCAGCACGCGGCCCTGGATCTCCACCATTCCGGCGTCGATCAGCTGCTGCAGGTAGCTGCGGGAGAACTCCGGCACGAGGTTCGCGAGCGCGCGGTCCAGCCGCTGGCCATGCTCATCCGGCCCGAACAGGAAGGCGCGCACCTCGCTGGCGGCGGAGAGCTCCGCGCCCTCGTCATGCTCCGCGGCCTCCGGGGAGTCCACCAGGGGGGTGGCCGATATAATCGAGGGCAACTGTTTCACGAAAGCCTTCTTTGATGTTTCGCGCCAAATTATCGGTGGTCCCCGGCTGGCTGGCTCTGTGCACCGCCGCCTGGCTGGTCGCCGGCTGCTCGACGACAGAAGCCGACAAGACCGCGAACTGGAGCCCCAACCGGATCTACTCGGAAGCCAAGGACGAGACGAACTCGGGCGCCTTCGACAAGGCGGTGCCGCTGCTCGAGAAGCTCGAAGGCCGCGCCGCCGGCACGCCGCTGGCGCAGCAGGCCCAGCTCGACAAGGCCTATGCGCAGTGGAAGGCCAGCGACAAGGTGTCGGCCATCGCCACGCTCGACCGCTTCATGAAGCTGCACCCGGCCAGCCCGGCGATCGACTATGCGCTCTACCTGAAGGGCGTGATCAATTTCAACGACGACCTCGGCATGTTCTCGTGGATGACGCGCCAGGACCTTTCCGAGCGCGACCAGAAGGCCGCCAAGGAATCGTTCGAGTCGTTCAAGGAGCTGGTGACCCGCTTCCCGCAGTCGCGCTACACGCCGGATGCGCGGCTGCGCATGAACTACATCGTCAACTCGCTGGCGCAGTACGAGGTGCACGTGGCGCGCTACTACTACACGCGGGGCGCCTACCTGGCGGCCATCAACCGCGCGCAGCTCGCGCTCGCGGACTACCGCGAAGTGCCTGCGCTCGAGGAGGCGCTGTACATCATGTACATGTCCTACGACAAGCTCGGCATGACCGATCTGCGCGACGACACCCAGCGCGTGCTGACCACCAACTACCCGAAGAGCGAGTACCTGACGCGCGGCTTCCGGGCCAAGGACGACCCTTGGTGGAAGCTCTGGTAGCCGTCTGACCGCTCGGCTGTCTCAGGCCAAGGCCGAGCGAGCGTGGGGGCAGGCTCAGTTGCCTCTCAATGCGGCGATTTCGGCATCCAGTTCGGTTTCGCCCTCGATCCTGCGCATCGGCGGCAGCGCCGCCAGCAGACGCTTGCCGTAGCCCATCGCGACCAGCCGGGTGTCGCAGATCACCAGCACGCCGCGGTCGGATTCGCGTCGGATCAGCCGGCCGGCACCCTGCTTGAGCGATACCGCGGCCTCAGGCAGCGAATAGTCGCCGAACGCGCTTCGGCCCTGGGATTCCAGCCGCTGCGAGCGCGCCTCGACCAGCGGATCGTTGGGCGGCGGGAACGGCAGCTTGTCGATCACGACCAGCTGAAGGGCATCGCCCGGTGCGTCGAACCCTTCCCAGAACGAGGCCGACGCCACCAGCACGCAACCCGCGCGGCCGTCGCCGGCACCTTCGCGGAACCGATCCATCAGCACGCGTTTGGGCAGTTCGCCCTGGACCAGCACCTCGGGCCGCTGCCCGGCCTCGATGCGTTCGAACTGCGCCTTCATCGCATCGCCGATGGCGCGCAGCGCGCGCAGCGTGGTCGTCAGCACCAGCGTGCGGCCTCCGAGGGTGGCGGCGCCGCGGGCCGCCAGCAGCGCCACCTGCTGGCTGTGCGCGGGGTCATTGGGCTTGGGGAACGCCCGGGGCACGTACAGGGCGGCCTGCTGCGCGTAGTCGAACGGGCTTTGCACCCGCAGCACCTCGGCATCGTCGAGGCCGCAAGGCTCGGTGAACCAGCGCAGCCTCGGGTCGTCGCCGAGCGTGGCCGAGGTGAACACCCAGGCGCGGCCCTCTTCCTCCGGCTCGGCCGTATCGGACTTGAGCACCCGCGTGCGTACCGCCTCGGCGATATCGAGCGGGGATTCGACCAGACGCAGATGCGTCCCGACATCGACCCAGCGCACCGAACCTGACGCGCAGGGTTCGGCAAAGCGCCGCGCGCGCTGAGACAGCTGCTGCGCGCGATCGTGCAGCCGGACGAAGTCGGGCGACAGCTCGCTGACCGTGTCGAGCCCGCGTGCGGCCTGCTCGAAGGCCTCCTGCAAGGCCTCGAGGGCTTCCTGCCAGGGCTGCGCCGCGATGCCCTCGGGCGAATCACCCGCCCAGCGCAGCTTGGCGCCGGGCCATTGCTTGCCGACCGCCAGGCGCAGTTCGCGGGCGCTCCGCTCGACCGCCGCCACCAGTTGCTGCCAGTCGACCAGTCCGCGCGCCAGCTGCAGCCCGGCCGCCAGCAGGTCGCGGGCGAAATCCAGCGCCTGGCCGGTGCCGAGCTGGAGGCCGAGGAACTGCACACCGGTCTCGTTGAGCTGGTGCGCCTCGTCGAACACCACCACGCGTACCGTCGGCAGCAGTTCCGCCATGCCGGACTCGCGCACCGCGAGATCAGCAAAGAACAAATGGTGGTTGATGACCACCACGTCGGCCGCCATGGCCTCGCGCCGCGCCAGGTTGACATGGCAGGGCTTGAACTGCGGGCACTGCGCGCCGAGGCAGTTCTCCCGCGTCGACGTCACCAGCGGGATCAGCGGCGAACGCTCGTCCAGTCCCGGCAGCTCGGCCAGGTCGCCGGTACGGGTGGCCTTGGACCATTGCTCGATCTTGGCCAGCGTGCGCAGCGTGCCGCGCTCGGGCAGCGAATTGTCGTGGCGCGCCAGTTCGAGCCGGTGCAGGCACAGGTAGCTGGCACGGCCCTTGAGCAGCGCCGTGCGCACCGGCAGGCCCAGCGCCGTGACCAGCCGCGGCAGATCGCGGCCGAACAGYTGGTCCTGCAGCGTCTTGGTGGCGGTGGACAGCAGCACGCGTTCGCCGCTCAGCAGCGCCGGCACCAGGTACGAAAAGGTCTTGCCGACGCCGGTGCCGGCCTCGACCACCAGCACGCCGCCGCGCTCGATGGTGCGCGCCACGGCCAGCGCCATCTGGGTCTGCCCCTCGCGCTCCCGGAAATGATCGGCGGCATGAGAGAGCACCCCGCCCTGCGCGAAGACCTCGCGCACTTCTTGTTCCAGCGGCATCAGGCGGGCTCTTGGGGGTCGAGCAGGTCGACCAGGCGCGCGATCTGGTCACGCAGGGCCAGACGCCTTTTCTTCAGGCGCCGCAGCAGCAGTTCGTCCTGCGGGACGACGTCGCCCAACCGGTCGATGGTGGCGTCGAGGTCGGCGTGTTCGATCCGAAGCTCGATCAGCTGGCGGGAAAATGAGTGAAGATTGGAGTCCAAGGGAATCGGTACGAAAAGCGATGCAGGAGCGGCCTGGCCGCGGCTCGCGTTCGCTCGATAATACGACTTCATCGCGTTCGCACGACTTTCATCAAAGACCGCGCCATCGGCGCCCACTGCGCCACATGACACGAGGCTTTCGACTCGCAGCCGCCACCGGTCTCCACAAGGGAGATCGCCCCTACCAGCAGGACCAGGTCCTGATCCTGACCCACCCGCGCGCGCAGGGTTGCGTGCTCGGGGTGGTCGCCGATGRCATGGGCGGGCGCAGCGGCGGGCGCAAGGCGTCCGACCAGGTGCTGTTGACCGCGCGCCAGCTTTTCGCGCGCTACAAGCCCGGGCGCGATGAACCGGTGGGCATGCTGCGCCAGATGCTCGACGACGCCCATACCGTGATCAAGCTCACGGCCGTGTCCAGCGAGCAGGAGCCGCACAGCACCCTGGCCGCGTTCCTGTTGAATCCGGAGGGCGACTGCGCCTGGATCCACGCGGGCGATTCGCGCATCTATCACTTTCATGAAGGCCGCCTGGTCAAGCGGACCAAGGACCACTCGTATGTGCAGGTGCTGGTGGACCGCGGCGAGATCGACGAGGACGAAGCCAGCGTCCATCCGCAGGGCAACATCCTGCTGGGCTGTCTCGGCATGAAGTCCACGCCCCCGCCGGTCGATGTCCACCTGATCCCTCGGGTGAAGACCGGCGACGTCCTGATGGCCTGCAGCGACGGGCTGTGGCACTACTTCACTCCGGCTGAAATGGGTGAACTGCTGGCGGCCAAGGCGCCGCGCGAGGCCGTCGAACTGCTGGTCGCCGAGGCCCGCCGGCGCGCGCACGGCGGTGGCGACAACATTTCGGTCGCCGTGCTGAAGCTGGAAGACCTGCCTACGGAGGAGTAGCCGCTGCGGGCTCCGGCAAGGGCGCGGAGCGCGGCTGGGTCCTGGCGGCATTGCGACGTTCGCTTTCCGCACGCTGACGCTCGGCATTCTGCAGCTTCTGCTCGTAGGCCTGGCGTGCCACCGGCGCCTCGGCGCGTCGACGGGCCGCCTTCGCCTGCTCGTCCGCGTGGGCGCGTTGCTTGGCCTCGAACTGACGTTGCTGCTCGGCCGCCTCGGAGGCGGCCTGGGCGCGGCTGGCGGCATGCTCGGCCGCGCGCTGCTCGCGCTCCTGCTGCGATTTCAGCGATTGCTCGCGCTGCTCTTGCGAGTCCTTCGCGCGCGGATGGGTGTCCTTCTCCTCGAACTTGTCGAGCGCGGCGGCACCCCGGCGCCGGCGCTCGAAGTCGTTGATCGCGGCTTCCTGTCGCTTGATGTCGTCGGTCGCGAGACGGCGGTGCTGGCGGCTCTCCCTCAGGCAATCCTCGACGGCGAACTTCTTGTAGCAGGCGGCCTGCTCGGTGTTGAAGCGTTCGTCGAGCGCCTTGCGCTCCTGCGCCAGACGGCCACGCTCGGCATCGAAATCGAGATTGCCGGTGGTTGCGCCCAGCTGCGCCCAGCCCGGCGCCGCCGCCAGGCCGATCAGCAATGCGAGGACAGTGTTCTTCATGTCAGTCGTGTGTCGACGGTGCGCCGCTCGAGCGCCAGGAACTCGGTCGACTGCATCTCGTTGAGTCTCGACACCGTGCGAGGAAATTCATGGGCCAGAGGACCCTCGGTGTACAACGCCTCGGGCGGCACTTCGGCCGACATGATCAGTTTCACTCGGCGGTCGTAGAAGACATCGACCAGCCAGGTGAAACGGCGTGCTTCCGAAGCCATTCGCACCGGCATGTAAGGCACGTCGGACAGCAGCACGGTGTGAAACTGGGTCGCGATCTCCAGGTAGTCGTTCTGCGAGCGCGGGCCGCCGCACAGCGTCTTGAAGTCGAACCAGACCACGCCGCCGGCCTTGCGCCGGGCATGGATCTCGCGCGACTCGATGTGCAGCACCGGATTCTCGTCAGCACTCTCGGCCAAGCGCTCGAAGGCCTTGCGCATCTCCTTGTCGGCCACCGCTCCGTTCGGCGTGAGGTAGAGCCGCACCTGCTCCAGCGTGCGACGCCGGTAGTCGGTGCCGTTGTCCACGCTGAGAACCTCGAGCCGCTGGTTCAGCAAGGCAATCGCCGGCAGGATGCGGTCGCGGTGCAGTCCCCCGGGGTAGAGGTCGTCGGGCTTGAAATTGGAGGTGGTGACGAAGCCCACGCCGTTCTCGAACAGCGCCGCCAGCAGCCGGTGCAGGATCATCGCGTCGGTGATGTCCGCGACATGGAACTCGTCGAAGCAGATCAGCTTGTAGCGCTTGGAGATCCTGAGGCCGAGTTCGTCCAGCGGATTCACCGTGCCCTGCAGATCGGCCAGCTCGCGATGCACCTCGCGCATGAACTCGTGGAAGTGCAGCCGCGTCTTGCGCCTGAGCGGAACCGCGTTGTAGAAGCAGTCCATCAGGAAGCTCYTGCCGCGGCCGACGCCTCCGTACATGTAGACCCCGCGCGGAATCTCCGGCCGGTTGATCAGCTTCTTGAACGCGTTGGAACGCTGCGCCTTGTAGGCGGCCCACTCGCTGGCGCAGCGGTCGAGGGCCTCCACGGCGCGCAGCTGCGCGGGGTCGCTTTGATATCCCCGCGCAACCAGCTCCGCGTCGTACGCCTGCCTGACGGTAGTCACGACCTCAGAAGTTCAGCGTGCGCTTGTCGACGGCCAGCGCCGCTTCCTTCGTCGCCTCGGACAGCGACGGGTGCGCATGGCAGATGCGCGCGATGTCTTCGGCGCTGGCCTTGAACTCCATCGCCACCACGGCTTCGGAGATCAGCTCGCTGACCATCGGGCCGACCATGTGGACGCCGAGGATCTCGTCGGTGGCCGCATCGGCCAGGAACTTGACCATGCCGGTGGTGTCGCCGAGCGCGCGTGCGCGCCCGTTGGCCAGGAACGGAAAGGTTCCCGCCTTGTACGCGCGGCCGCTGGCCTTGAGCTGCTGCTCGGTCTGGCCGACCCAGGCGATTTCCGGCGAGGTGTAGATCACCCACGGAATCGTATTGAAGTTCACGTGCCCGTGCTGGCCCGCGAGGCGCTCGGCCACCGCCACGCCCTCTTCCTCGGCCTTGTGCGCGAGCATCGGGCCGCGCACCACGTCGCCGATGGCCCAGACGTTCGGCAGGCTGGTCCTGCATTCCTCGTCGACCACGATCGCACCCCGCTCGTCGAGCTGGAGGCCGAC
>NZ_JBFUCI010000316.1:0-7667 GCF_056405335.1 Variovorax sp. P1_H12_2 | reverse complement strand
GTCCAGGATGTCGTTGATGATGGTCAGCAGCGCATCGCCCGAATCGCGGATGGTCGAGACGTAGTCCTGCTGCTCGGCGTCGAGCGGCGTGTCGAGCAGCAGCCCGCTCATGCCGATCACCGCGTTCATCGGCGTGCGGATCTCGTGGCTCATGGTCGCGAGGAATGCGCTCTTGGCCTCGTTCGTGGCTTCGGCGGCGGCTCGCGCCTCCTTGGACTCGTTGAACAGGCGTGCGTTCTGGATCGCGATCACGGCCTGGTCGGCGAAGGTCTTCAGCAGCTTGATCTCCTTGTCGGCGAACGCCTGCGGCGGCTGGCGCGTGACGTGGATCGAGCCGATGTAGCGGCCCTCCCACATCAGGGGGGCGATCATGATCGCGTAGTTGCCCAGCAACTCGGCGATCTCGCGCATGAATGCGGGCAAGTGCTGCGCGGCGAGCGCATCCGGAACATGGAGGACGTCGGGGCCGGGCATCGCCGCGCCCGCGGGCACGATCGGCCGGGGATAGAAGCGCTCGAGCACTTCGCGGGCAGGGCCGCGATGCGCGCTCAGGTGCACCAGTCCGTCGTCGTCGACCAGCGAAATGCCCTGCTGCGTGCCGGAGAACAGGCGCTGGCAGCTCTCCAGGATCTTGTCGAACACAGGCTGCGCGTCTTCCATCGATTCGCTGATGACCTGGAGCACGTCCGCCGTGGCGGTCTGCCGCTCGAGCGCCTCGCGGGTCTCGTGGATCAGCCGCACGTTCTCGATCGCGAGCACGGCCTGGTCGGCAAACAGCTGGAGCAGGTCGATCTGCCGCTGCGGCGTCTTGCCGGGGTCCGGCCAGGCGGTGGTGATCGCGCCGATCGGCACGCCGTCCTTGAGCATCGGCGCGCAGATCAACCGGCGCCGGTTTCCGCTGTTCGCCAGCCTGCGGTCGTAGTCCGGATCCGACCACGCGTCGTCGGTGCTGAGGGCCCGTCGCTCGAGGATGGCCCGGCCGTTCATCTGGCGCGGGTCCGGCGGCGCCGGCCACACCGTGCGCGCCGCTTCCAGCGCCTGCGCGGACCAGTTGCGGGTCGCGGCCAGGCGGACCAGGTGGCCATCGAAGCTGAAGATGGCGGAAGCCGGGCCTTCGAACAACCACATGGTGCAGTCCAGGATGGCCTCGAACACCGGCGTCACTTCGGTCGGCGATTCGCTGATGACGCGCAGCACGTCGCTGACGGCGGTCTGGTACTCGAGCGACTCAGTCAGCTCGGCGGTGCGCTCCTCGACCTTGTGCAGCGCCACCTGGGTCTCGTTGAAGAGCCGTGCATTCTGGATCGCGATGACGGCCTGGTCGGCGAAGGTCTTGAGCAGCGCACGCTCGCTGGGCCTGAACGGACCGACCCTGGTGCGCTGCATGCTCAGGATGCCGATGCCGCGGCCTTCCCAGATCAGCGGCGCCGCCAGGTTCGCGTAGCTCATTCCCGCAAGCTCGGCGTTGCGACGCAGCACCAGCGGCGCCGCGGGATCGCTCAGCACATCGGCGAATTCCACGAGTTCGCCGGTCCGAAAGGAGAGTTCGGCCGAGGTGCCGGCCAGCGGCATCGGGTAGTTCGACTGCATCGACGCACTGAGGTCGGCCAGCCGTTCTTCGCTGATCGTGGCGCGGCCGGCTGCCGTCATCAACCAGCGGGTCAGCGCAAGGTGCCCCTCGGCGTCGACCATCAACAGGGCGAAGGAGCTGCCGTCGAACAGGTGCTCGCAGCATTCGAGGATCTTGTCGAACACCGGACCGGGGTCCGCCACCGAGCTGCCGATGACCTGCAGCACCTCGGCGGCGGCGCGCTGGTGGGACAGGGCCTCTTGCATCTCGCGGCCGTGGCGCTGCGTCTCGTCGAACAGGCGTGCGTTCTCCAGCGCCAGGCCCAGGCTCGCCGCCACGGTCTCGAGCAGCCGGATCTCGTGCGCCCCGAAGGCGTATTCGCGTTCGTGGTTCTGCAGCGCGATGATGCCGAGCGCGCGGTCGCTGCCGATGATCGGGACCGCGGCGATCGAATGTGCCCAGTCGGTTCCCGGTGCGGGATGGAGGCCGGCCCGGGTCTGCTCCTCGCGCGTATGGGCCACGCCGACCTGGCGCGTGTGCAGGATGCGCGCCATGGCCTCGTCGGGCTTCAATGGCCTTGCCGGTGGCTGCGGCAGGGGCATGTTGTGTTCGTAGCGGTACAGCACCTGGACCAGGTCGGTCTTGTCGTCCCACCAGACGATGTTCAGGTCGCCGGTGTGGAACAGGTCGCGCAACTTGTCGCCCACCAGTTCGATGATGGCCTGGAATCCCAGCTTTGCCGCGATGCCTTGCTGGATCCCGTTGATGAGCGTGAGTTCGTCGGTGCGCTGCATGAGCGCGCCCTTGCATTCGGTCAACTCATGCTGGAGGCTCTCGCGGACACGGAGATTGGCCAGGACCCCGGCGGCCTGGCGTGCCAGCGCGGCCAGCAAGTCGCGGTGTTTGCGGTCAAAGCGACCCAGCGTGCCTTCGGTGTCGGCATAGAGGTAGCCCCACAATTCCCCCCGCGCGACCAGCGGCGCGATCAGGCATGAGCGCTGGTCGGCCGGCTCGGCGCCCTCGGGCCCGTGCCGCAGGCTCGCCTTGCGGCTGCGGCGGGTGTCGGCGAGCCAGGGCGTGATGGCGCAGAGGAGGGCGGCGGCGTCTTCAGTGGGCGGCAGCCTCGCGCCGGCGCTGCGCAAGCCGGCTTCGGTATCGAGCACCAGCAGCAGGCGCTGGGCGCCAACGAGCCGGGCGGCTTCGTCGACCACCAGGTCGCACACCTCGCTCGTGGTGCTGAGCGCGTTCAGCCGCAGGCCGGGGTCGGCCCGCCGCTCGACCGGTTCGCGCAGTGTGCTGCCCGCGCGGGGCGCGTGCTTCGACAGGGGTCGAGACCGGGACTCAGCCATGGGGCATTTGCCTTCAGCGATCAGCAGTTTGATGCGCGAGCGGCGCACCACGGCGTGGAGTCTAGCGGCGAAGGGGGAATCTCTGCACGCGGGCGCTCGCCTCTCGCCCTTCCCGGCCGTGCCGGCCGCCGGTTGTCAGCGGCGAGCCAACGGTCGATTCGGGCCCATTACTTGGGCACCATCGACAGGAACGGCCCGAGGCTGCCCAGGAACCAGTTCTGGCTGAAGTCGAGCGCGGCGCGCCGGTATTTCTCGTCGGCCTGCGCCGCCAGCAGGTCCAGCCGCGCCACCACCTTGGAGAGTTCGCGATCGACCAGCAGATTCCGGCCGCGCTCGCTGATCTCGGTGGCCAGCAGCAGCGGCTGGCCGTCGGGCCCGGTCTTGGAGCCGATCAGCCACAGCGAGATCTCGAAATTGCGCGCCGCCCGGAAGCTGTTCTCGGCGTTCACCCCGTCGAGCATGCTCTGCTCCCAGGTGTCGCCGTTGGCCTGCTTGAGCAGCGCCGCCCAGCCGACCACCAGCGCCGCGACCCGGTCGCCCTCGTAGGGCCGGGGCGCGGTCTCGAAGGCCAGCCGGATGGCGTCGATGCCGTAGGCGCCCTGGAGCTGGGGCAGCGGCGCGTTGTGCGAGACCGCGTCCCAGGTGCGCTGGATCGCCTCGTCGGCGCTGCCGCACCACTTGCGCCATTCGCGCGGATTTCGGCGGTAGAGCGACAGCTGCACGCGCCGCACCGACTGGAGGTTGTCGCGCAGCGCGAGGTTGGCGATGCGGTTCGCGCCGCTCTGGAGCCATTCGTTGTTGGCGTAGGGCTCGGCGCGATCGGTCGAGGCACAGCCCGCCAGGGCCAGGGCCGCCGCGCCGCCGCCGATGAGCCAGGCGCGGCGGCCGAGAGACGCGGAAAGAGGGGAAACAGGCATGGTCCTCACGTTATCATCCTCGCCTCAGGGGGCGGCCTGGCCTGGGGGTGCCGGCCGTCGGAATCTGCTTACAAATCAACACCTTGGCACCCAACCTTGGCATAACAACTGGCTTAGGGCCGACCTGACGTGCGTCTCAATTCCATCAAGCTCTCGGGCTTCAAGTCCTTCGCCGAACCCACCAATTTCCTCCTGCCCGGCCAGCTGGTCGGCGTGGTCGGTCCCAACGGCTGCGGCAAGTCGAACATCATGGATGCCGTGCGCTGGGTGCTCGGCGAGTCGCGCGCCTCCGAACTGCGCGGCGAGTCCATGCAGGACGTCATCTTCAACGGCACCACCACGCGCAAGCAGGCCAGCCGATCCAGCGTCGAGCTGGTGTTCGACAACGCCGACCACCGCGCAGGCGGCCAGTGGGCCCAGTTCGCGGAGATCGCTGTCAAGCGCGTGCTGACGCGCGACGGCAACTCGAGCTACTACATCAACAACCAGCCGGTGCGCCGGCGCGACGTGCAGGACGTGTTCCTCGGCACCGGCCTGGGGCCCCGCGCCTACGCGATCATCGGCCAGGGCACGATCAGCCGGATCATCGAATCCAAGCCCGAGGAACTGCGCCTGTTCCTCGAAGAGGCCGCCGGTGTCTCGAAGTACAAGGAGCGCCGCCGGGAGACCGAGAACCGGCTCGGCGACACGCGCGAGAACCTCACCCGGGTCGAGGACATCCTGCGCGAACTCAACAGCAACCTCGAACGCCTCGAGAAGCAGGCCGAGGTGGCGGCGCGCTACAACGCGCTCACGGGCGACGCCGCGCGCAAGCAGCATCAGCTGTGGTTCCTCAAGCGCACCGAAAGCGAAGCCGACCAGGCCAAGGTCAAGGCCGACGCCGAGCGCGCGATCAACGACCTCGAATCGCGCACCGCCGACCTGCGCCACGTCGAGGCCGACCTCGAGACCGTGCGGCAGGCCCATTACGCGGCCGGCGACCAGGTCAACCAGGCGCAGGGCAAGCTGTACGAGGCCAGCGCCGAAGTCGGCCGGCTCGAGGGCGAGATCCGCTTCGTGGTCGAAGGCCGCCAGCGGGTCGAGCAGCGCCTGGTGCAGCTGCGCGAGCAGATGGCCCAATGGGGGGCGCGCCGCGAAGACGCCGAGACCGAGATCGAAACGCTGGCCGGCCAGGGCGTGAACGCCGAGGAGCAGGCCGAACTGCTGGCCGCGCAGCTCGAGGAGCACGACGCCCGCATGCCCGAGCTCGAGGACGCGCAGCAGCGGGCCCAGAACGAAGCCAACGCCCAGCGCGCCACGGTGGTGCAGGTGCAGCAGCAGATCCAGGTGCTGGCGGCCGACCAGCGCAACATCGAGGAGCAGAGCCGCCAGCTCAACCAGCGCGCCGAGCGGCTGCGGGTCGACCAGAACGCGCTCGCGGCGCCCGACGAGGCGCGGTTGCGCGACCAGCAGGAGCAGCTCGCCGCCGCGCAGGAAGCGGCCGCCGAGGCCGACGCCCGGCTGCAGGACCTGCAGGAAACGGTGCCGCAGCTCGACGACGATCGGCGCACGCGCCAGCAATCGGTCAACACCGAAGGCGCGCGCCATGCCGAGCTCTCGGCCCGGCTCGAGGCGCTCAAGGCGCTGCAGGAAAAGGTCAAGACCGACGGCAAGCTCGCGCCCTGGCTGGCCAAGCACGGGCTCGACAGCCTGCAGGGACTGTGGARCCGCATCCACATCGAGCAGGGCTGGGAGAACGCGCTCGAATCCGCGCTGCGCGAGCGGCTGGGCGCGCTCGAAGTCAGTCGGCTCGACATGGTCCGCGCCTTCGGTGGCGATGCGCCGCCGGCCAAGCTGGCCTTCTACAGCCCGCCGCTGGCCGGTGTGCCACAGGGTGCGGCGACGTTGCCGCGGCTGGCGGACCTGCTGCGCCTGGGCGACGCCGGCCARCAGGCCTTGCTGTCCGAATGGCTGCACGGCTGCTTCACCGCCGCGACGCTCGAAGAGGCGCTGGCGCAGCGCGACAAGCTGCAACCCGGCGAAGTGATCTACGTCCAGAGCGGTCACGCGGTGACGGCCCACAGCGTGAGCTTCTATGCACCGGACTCCGAGCAGGCCGGCCTGCTGGCGCGCCAGCAGGAAATGGAAAACCTGGAGCGCCAGCTGCGCGCCCAGACCCTGATCGCCGACGAGTCGCGCACCGCGCTGGCGCGTGCCGAAGCCGCCTACGGCGACGCCGCTCAACGGCTCGTGACGGCGCGCCGCGAGGCCGCCGACACCCAGTCGCGCGCGCATGAACTGCAAGTCGAGACGCTGCGCCTGTCGCAGCTGGCCGAGCAGACCCGCGCGCGCAGCGAGCAGTTGTCGAACGACCTCGGCGAAGTGGTGGCACAGCTCGAGGAACTGCAGGAAAGGCGCGTCGCCGCCGAGTCGCGCTTCGAAGAGCTCGACATGCAGCTCGCCGACAGCCAGGAGCGTCACGCGCAGCTCGACGAACGCGTGATCGAGGCCGGCCGCGCGCTCACCGCCAGCCGCGAACAGCACCGCAGCCTGGAGCGCCAGGCCCAGGAAGCGACCTTCGCGCAACGCACGCTCGAAGCGCGCCGGGGCGAGCTGAGCCGCGCGATCGAAACCGCGACCCAGCAGACGGTGGCGCTGGCTGAGGAAAACGAGCGCGCCCGCGCCGAACTCGGCCGTTTGTCCGACGCGGCGGCGCAGGCGGGCCTGCAGGACGCGCTGTCACTCAAGCTGGAGCGCGAGACCGCGCTGGGCGCCGCGCGCAGCCAGTACGACGACCTGACGCTGAAGCTGCGCGCCAGCGACGAGCGCCGGCTGCAGCTGGAGCGCGAGCTCGATCCGTTGCGCCAGCGCATCACCGACTTCCAGCTGAAGGAGCAGGCGGCGCGGCTGGGCTTCGAGCAGTACCAGCAACTGCTGGCCGACGCCGAGGCCGATCTCGAGGCGGTCGCACAGTCGATCGAGACCGACAAGGTGCGCCTCACCGGCCTGCAAAGCGAGATCGACCGGCTCAACCGCGAGGTGGCATCGCTCGGCGCGGTCAACCTGGCGGCGCTCGACGAACTCGCGGTGGCGAGCGAGCGCAAGACCTTCCTCGATGCCCAGTCGGCCGACCTGAACGAAGCCATCGGTACCCTGGAGGACGCGATCCGCAAGATCGACGCCGAGACCCGCGACCTGCTCGGCGGCACCTTCAAGATCGTCAACGAGCACTTCAGCCGCATGTTCCCCGAACTCTTCGGCGGCGGTAACGCCAGGCTCATGATGACCGGCGACGAGATCCTCGACTCCGGCGTGCAGGTCATGGCGCAGCCGCCGGGCAAGAAGAACCAGACCATCCACCTGCTGTCGGGCGGCGAGAAGGCGCTGACCGCGATCGCGCTGGTGTTCGCGATCTTCCAGTTGAACCCCGCGCCGTTCTGCCTGCTGGACGAGGTGGACGCGCCGCTGGACGACGCCAACACCGAGCGCTACGCCAAGCTGGTCACCGCGATGAGCCGTGAAACGCAGTTCCTCTTCATCAGCCACAACAAGATCGCGATGGAGATGGCCGAACAGCTGATCGGCGTGACCATGCAGGAGCAGGGCGTCTCGCGGATCGTGGCGGTCGACATGGAGTCGGCCGTGTCGATGGTCGAGGCAGCTTGATGACCCCCACGCTCCTCACTTCGTGTGTCGCTGCCCCCCGAGGGGGCCGCAGGCCGCCTTGGGGCGGCCCGGCGCCGGCCTGGGTGACCCCCACGCTCCTCACTTCGTGTGTCGCTGCCCCCCGTGGGGGCCGCAGCCGCCTTGGGGCGGCCCGGCGGCGTCTGAGCCGGTGCGGTCCATGAGCAA
>NZ_JBFUCI010000315.1:0-7710 GCF_056405335.1 Variovorax sp. P1_H12_2 | reverse complement strand
TGCACGTACTCGCCAAGCGCCGGATCGGCGGGCCGGGCCTCCGCCAGCGCCGCCAGGTTGCCGATCACGACCGTCAGGATGTTGTTGAAGTCGTGCGCCAGGCCGCCGGTCAGGCGACCCAGCGATTCGAGCTTCTGGGCCCGTGCCAGCAGTGCCTGCGAGCGACGCTCCTGCGTCATGTCGAAGGTCAGCTCGAAGCAGCCGACGACGGCGCCCTCGGCGCTGCGCTGCGGAACCAGCGAGGTGCGCACCCACAGCCGGCGCCCGTCGCAGGTCTGGAGTTCGTACTCCAGGCTCTGCGTCTCGCCGGCGAGCGCGCGCAGCACCTGCGGCTTGATCCGCGCGTAGGCCGCATCGCCCAGGAAGACCCTGGCACTGACCGATTCGGGCCGCGTGGTGTCGACGCGGAACCAGTCGTGGTAGCCGCGGTTGAGGTAGCGGTAGACGCGCCGGTGGTCGAAATAGGCCACCAGCGCCGGGATCGAGTCCATGATCAGCCGCACCCGCTCTTCGCTGCGCTGCAGTTCGGTGGTGCGCGACGCCACCCGGTCCTCGAGTTCGGCGTTGTGGCGGCGGATGATCTGCTCGGCGCGGCGCTGCTCGGTGATGTCCGAATAGAGCGTCACGAAACCATGCCCCGGCACCGGCTCGCCGCGGATGCGCAGCACCCGCCCGTCGGGGCGCACCCGCTCGATCTCGTGCGGCGCGAAGTGGCGCGCAGCCGCCACCCGTTCGGCCACCAGCCGCTCCGGGTCGCCCGGACCGTACTCGCCGCGCCGGGCGTTGTAGCCGATGAAACTCTCGAAGGGCGCCCCGAGGTACGCCATTTCGTCCGTGAAGCCGAGCAGGCGGACGTAGGCGCGGTTCCACGCCACCAGGCGCAGGTCGCCGTCGAAGATCGACAGTCCCTGGTCCAGCAGGTCGAGCCCGGTCTGCAGCGTCAGATAGCGCTCCAGGGGGGCCGGCGCAGGCGCCGGCGCGCGGATCACCGGGGCCTCCCGCAGGGGCTGCAAACATTCGTCATCTTTGGATGTGTCTCCTGCAATGTTCGTCGGACATCCTATGGCTGTGAATTGTTGAACAGCTCGTCGCAGACAAGCATGACCTGCGTCAAACCGGACGCCTCACCTCAGGAGTACGCCATGGAACCGACCCTTTCCCCCGCAGCACCTCTCACGCTGTATGAACCCTCCGAGGCCACCGTGCGGCAGGCCCGGATCTCGGGCCGCGCCGCCTACGACCGGCTGGTCGCCGAGGCCGAGGCCGATCCCGAGGCCTACTGGGGACGGCTGGCGCGCGAACTCGTCACCTGGAAGAAACCCTTCACCCAGGTGCTGGACGCGCGCCGCGCGCCCTTCTTCGAGTGGTTCGCGGACGGCACGCTCAACGCCTCCTACAACTGCCTGGACCGCCACGTCGAGAGCGGCCTCGGCGAGAAGACCGCGATCGTCTTCGAGGCCGACGACGGCGCCGTGACGCGGATCAGCTACGAGGACCTGCTGGCGCGCGTCTGCCGCACCGCCAACGTGCTGAAGTCGCTGGGCGTGCGCCGCGGCGACCGGGTCGTGGTCTACATGGCGATGTCGATCGACGGCGTGGTGGCGATGCAGGCCTGCGCCCGCATCGGCGCCATCCACTCGGTGGTCTTCGGCGGCTTCTCGGCGCCCTCCCTGCGCGACCGCATCGCCGACACCGGCGCCGTGATGGTGCTCACCGCCGACCAGCAGGTCCGAGGCGGCAAGCAGCTGCCGCTGAAGGCGATCGTCGACGAGGCGCTCGGCCTGGGCGGCTGCGACAGCGTGCGCCACGTGCTGGTGACGCGCCGCACCGGCGGCGCGGTGCCCTTCCAGGCGCCGCGCGACCAGTGGATGGCCGAACTCGCGGCCGCGCAGCCGCCGGTGTGCGAACCCGAATGGGTGAACGCCGAGCACCCGCTGTTCCTGCTCTACACCTCGGGTTCCACCGGCAAGCCCAAGGGGGTGCAGCACGCCACCGGCGGCTACCTGCTGCATGCGGCGCTGACCTGCCAGTGGACCTTCGACCTCGGCCCCGACGACCTGTTCTGGTGCACCGCCGACATCGGCTGGGTGACCGGCCACACCTACATCGCCTACGGCCCGCTGGCGATCGGCGCGACGCAGGTGGTGTTCGAGGGCGTGCCCACCCACCCGGACGCCGGCCGCTTCTGGAAGATGATCCAGGACCACCGGGTCAGCGTCTTCTACACCGCCCCGACCGCGATCCGCTCATTGATCAAGCTGGCCGAGGCCAACGAAGCGGTGCATCCGCGCAACTACGACCTGAGCAGCCTGCGCATCCTCGGAACGGTCGGCGAGCCGATCAACCCGGCCGCCTGGGAGTGGTATCACCGGCATGTGGGCGGCGGCCGCTGCCCGGTGCTCGACACCTTCTGGCAGACCGAGACCGGCGGCCACATGATCACGCCGCTGCCCGGCGTGACGCCGCTGGTGCCGGGCTCCTGCACCCTGCCCTTCCCGGGCATCGACGCCGCCGTGGTGGACGAGGCCGGCAACGAGCTGCCCTGGGGCCAGGGCGGCATCCTGGTCGTCAGGAAGCCCTGGCCCTCGATGATCCGCACCATCTGGAACGACCCGGAACGCTTCAAGACCAGCTACTACCCGGACGAGTTCCAGGGCCGCTACTACCTGGCCGGCGACGGCGCGGTGCGCGACAGCAAGACCGGCTACTTCACGATCACCGGCCGCATCGACGACGTGCTCAACGTCAGCGGCCACCGCATGGGCACGATGGAGATCGAATCGGCCCTGGTGGCCATGACCGACCTGGTGGCCGAGGCCGCGGTGGTGGGCCGCCCGGACGACACCACGGGCGAGGCGGTCTGCGCCTTCGTGGTGCTCAAGCGCCCGCTGCCCACCGGCGACGAGGCACGGCGGATCGCCAACGAACTGCGCAATTGGGTGGGCAAGGAGATCGGCCCGATCGCCAAGCCGCGCGACATCCGCTTCGGCGACAACCTGCCGAAAACCCGCAGCGGAAAGATCATGCGCCGGTTGCTGCGCACGCTGGCCAAGGGCGAGGTGGTGACGCAGGACGTCAGCACGCTGGAGAACCCGGCCGTGCTCGAGCAGTTGGGCCAGCCCTACTAGGCCCCCACGCTCCCCCACTTCGTGTGGGTCGCTGCCCCCCGAGGGGGAAGCAGCAGGCCGCCCGTCCGTGCGAAGCGCGGACTTCGCCGCGCTGGCGGCCCGGCGCCGGCCTGATCAGCGCTGCGGCAGGTACGCCGTCGCTTCGACCTCGACCAGCACCTCGTCCCCGGGCAGGAAGCGCGACACCTCCACCACGGTGCTGACCGGCGGCTGGCCCGGGTAGAACAAGCCGCGCACCCGGTTGTACGGCGCGTAGTCGGGCAGGCGGCGGAAGTACTGGACCAGCTTGACCACGTCGTCCATCGTGCCGCCGTGCTCGGCCGCGATCTGGCGGATGCGCTCGAGCACGAACCAGCTCTGCGCCACGATCGCCGCCTCGAAGACGTCGACCGACATCTGGCCGGTGGCATAGCCGAGCGTGCGCAGGGCCGCGCGCGCCGCGTCGGGAATGTCCTCGTAGCTGGCCACGGCCCGCCGGGTCGACGGATCGACCGCGACCACGCCGCTCATGAAGACGAAGTCCCCGACGCGCTTGGCGGCCGCGTAGTTGGCCATCGGTTTGCCCATGCTCATTCGTTGTTCTCCAGGGCGCGGCCGGCGCGGATGACGGTGCGCCGTCGGCCGCGCGGGTCCAGCAGTTCGTATTCGTCGGTCGCGGCCAGCAGCACCAGGTCGGCCGGGCAGCCGGGTGCGATGCGTCCGTCCCAGTCCAGCCCCAGCGCCCGCRCCGGGCTCACGGTGATGGCGTCGAGCCAGTCGGCGGCCGGCGCGAGGTGCGCCATCTGCACGCCCAGGCCGAAGGTCTCGACCAGGTCGTAGCCGCCGTAAGGATAGAAGGCGTCCTTCACGTTGTCGGTCGCCAGGCTCGGTCGCAGGCCGTGCGCCGCGGCTTCGCGCAGGCGCGTGATGCCGCGCTGCACCGGGGTGCGGTCCCAGGCGCCCTGCAGGTAGAGGTTGGTGCTGGGCAAGGCGACCAGGTGGATGCCCGCCTGYGCGCACAGCGCCAGCGTGTCATTGGCGCCGGCGTCGTCCTGCACCGCCAGCGAGCAAGCGTGGCCGCAGGTCACGCGGCCGCGCAGGCCGCGGGCGATCGTGAGTTGCGCGATGGTGCGCAGGCCGGTCGCATCCGCGTCGAGCCCTTCGTCGACATGGAAGTCCAGCGCCAGGCCGTGCGCCTGCGCCAGGTCGAAGACCCGCCCGAGCTTGTGCACGATGCCTTCGTTGCGGTAGACGAAGGCGCCCAGCACGCCGCCCGCGCGCTTCACCGCCGACGCGGCGCGTTCGCCGGCATCGCCATCGGCGAACAGGTCGAGCGGCGTCAGCGCGACGAACTGCAGCTCGATGCGGCCGCGCCATTCATCGCGCAACTGCGCGAAGACCGCCAGCGAGACCGGCGCCTCGGCGCCGCTCCAGTCGAGATGCGTGCGCAGCGCGCGCGTGCCCGCGCGCCATGCTTCGTCCAGCGCGCGCTGCATGCGCGTGCGCAGCGTCTGCGCCGTCCAGCCCGCGCGATGCGCCGCCATGCGTTCGATCGCCGCGAACAGGTTGCCCTCGGCCGCGCCGGCCTCCCGCACCGTGTAGTTCTTGTCGATATGGGCATGGGCGTCGACCATCGCGCTCAGCAGGGTGCCGCGCGCCGGCTGCCGGCTCGGCGCGATGGCCGCGACCTGCGCGCCGGCCAGCGTGACATCGAAGACCTCGGCATCGCCCGCCGGGAACGCCCGCAGTCGCGGCGGGATGCGAACGGCTTCGAGCGTCAGGCGCGCCGTCATGCGCGCGACAAGCGCGGCAGGGACCGCAGCCAGCCGAGTCCGGCGGACGTGCCGTTGCCGACCGCGCCGCGTCGTGGCCGGTACTCGCAGCCGACCCAGCCCTGCCAGCCGCATTGGGCCGACACCTCGTCGATGACGTCGAACAGGTAGGCGTGGTTCAGCTCGCCGGCGTCAGGTTCGTTGCGATCGGGCACGCCGGCGATCTGGAAGTGGCCGACACGGCCGGTGGGCAGGTACTTGCGGATCTTCATCGCCACGTCGCCCTCGACGATCTGGCAGTGGTAGAGGTCCATCTGGACCTGCAGGTTGAGCGCGCCGACCGCTTCGACGATCTCGTGTGCATGGTCCTGCCGGTTCAGGAAGAACCGCGGGATGTCGCGCGTGTTGATCGGCTCGATCAGCAGGTCGCGTCCGGCCTTGGCCGCTTCGACCGCGGCCCAGCGCAGGTTGGCCAGATAGGTCGGCTGCACCGTCTCGCGATCGACGCCCTCGGGCAACAGGCCGGCCATGACATGAATGCGCGGGCAGTCCAGCGCGACCGCGTACTCGATCGCCTTGTGCAAGCCTTCGCGGAACTCGGCCTCGCGCCCGGGCAGGCAGGCCAGGCCGCGCTCGCCGCGCTCCCAGTCGCCCGGCGGCGCGTTGAACAGCACCTGCTGCAGTCCGTTGGCCGACAGCCGCGCCGACAACTCATGCGGCGCGCAGGCGTAGGGAAACAGGTACTCGACCGCGCGAAAGCCGTCCTTGGCGGCGGCTTCGAAGCGATCGAGAAAGTCGAGCTCCGGATAGAGCATCGAGAGATTGGCGGCGAATCGGGGCATGGGCGAGATGTTAAGACGCGATCAGGTCGACGAAGAGCCCGGCAGCGCGATGCCCGGGAAGATCTTGATCACCGCGCTGTCGTCTTCCTTGGCGAAGCCGGCGCTGGAGGCCTGCATGAACATCTGGTGCGCGGTGGAGGCGAGCGGCAGCGGAAACTTGCTGGCGCGCGCGGTGTCGAGCACCAGCCCGAGGTCCTTGACGAAGATGTCGACCGCCGACAGCGGCGTGTAGTCGCCCGCCAGCACGTGGGCCATGCGGTTCTCGAACATCCAGCTGTTGCCGGCGCTGTGGGTGATGACTTCGTAGAGCGCCTCGGGCGCCACGCCCTCGCGCAGGCCCAGCGCCATCGCCTCGGCCGCGGCCGCGATGTGCACGCCGGCCAGCAGCTGGTTGATGATCTTCACCTTGCTGCCTGCGCCGGCGCGGTCGCCCAGGCGGTAGACCTTGCCGGCCATCGCTTCGAGCACCGCGTCGGCGAGTGCATAGGCCTCGGGCCGGGCCGAGCTCATCACGGTCATCTGGCCGCTCGCGGCCTTGGCGGCGCCGCCGGAGATCGGCGCGTCGATGTACTGGATGCCGATCGCGTTCAGGCGCCCTTCCAAGGCGATCGACCAGTTGGGGTCGACGGTCGAGCACATCACGAACACGCTGCCGGGCTTCATCGCCGCGGCCGCGCCGCCCTCGCCGAACAGCACCGCTTCGGTCTGCGCGGCGTTGACCACCACCGAGATCACGACCTGGCAGGCAGCCGCCACCTGCGCCGGCGTGGCCCAGGCGACGCCGCCGGCCTCGGCGAAGCGCAGCGCCGCACCGGGGCGCGCGTCGCACACGTGCACTTCATGGCCGCGGTCGCGCAGCGTGGCGGCAATGCCTGCGCCCATGGCGCCCAGGCCGATAAGTCCTGCTTTTTTCATGAGAGGTCCTAGGAGGTTCGCGCAGCGCGCGCGAGCATCATAGGCGCCTCAGCGCGATGCGAGCGCGTGCCGGGCCGCGCGCACGATGCTCTGCGCGTCGACGCCGAAGAACTGTCGCAAGGCGGCGCGCGTGTCGCTGCGGCCGAAGCCGTCGGTGCCGAGCGTCAGGAAGCGCCTGCCCTCGGGCAGGAAGGCGCGAACGCTCTCGGGCACCGTGCGCACATAGTCGGTCGCGGCGATCACGGGGCCGCGGCCGGCCRCAAGCTGCCGCGCAATGAAGGGCGTGCCCGGTTCCGCATCGCCCGCCAGCGCCCGTTCCTCGCAGGCGCGGCCGTCGCGTGCGAGCTCGCTCCAGCTGGTGAYGCTGAAGACCTCCGCGGTGATGCCCTGCTCGGCGAGTTGCTGCGCCGCCTTGACGACCTCGGTCAGGATCGCACCGGAACCGAGCAGCGTCACCTGCACCTGCGCCGTGGCCGGCTGCGCGCCCCGCCAGCCGTCGAAGCGATAGCAGCCGCGCAGCACGTCGGCCTCGGCGCCTGCGGGCAGGTCGGGCTGCGCGTAGTTCTCGTTCATGAGGGTGACGTAGTAGAAGACGTCCTTCTGCTCGACCATCATCTCGCGGATGCCGGCATCGACGATCACCGCCATCTCGCCCGCGAAGGCCGGGTCGTAGGCCTTGCAGTTCGGAATGGTCGCGGCGATCAGGTGGCTGGCGCCGTCCTGGTGCTGCAGCCCTTCGCCGCCCAAGGTGGTGCGGCCCGAGGTGGCGCCGAGCAGGAAGCCGCGCGCGCGCTGGTCGGCCGCGGCCCAGATCTGGTCGCCCACGCGCTGGAAGCCGAACATCGAGTAGTAGATGTAGAACGGCAGCATCGCCAGCCCATGCACGCTGTAGCTGGTGGCCGCGGCGGTCCAGCTCGCGATCGCGCCGGCCTCGCTGATGCCCTCTTCGAGGATCTGGCCGTCGGTGGCTTCGCGGTACGAAAGCACCGAGCCGATGTCCTCGGGCGCGTAGCGCTGGCCCACGCTCGAATAGATGCCGACCTGCTTGAACAGGTTGGCCATGCCGAAGGTGCG